>JAGPGR010000247.1 GCA_018055865.1 Paludibacteraceae bacterium
GTATTATAACGACAGGAAAAGGCAGCGCAGGGTTCAGCCCCGGGAGTAATTTCAGGATAACCTCCAGGCTGCCGGCTGATCCGCCAATAAGCAATGCTTCACAGTGTTTCATCATTCATGAATTTTGCGCCAGATTTTTTCACCTTTCAACCTTTCAAAGTTCTTAGCCACGCTCGAGAAATCAAGTGTCTCCTTGGTGCCTAAAGCAATGTAACCGAATTTTTCCAGACTGTTATTGAAGAGTTCGAAAACTTTATTCTGCAGCGGACGGTCGAAATAGATGAGAACGTTGCGGCAAAGGATGAGTTGGAATTCATTAAAAGAATTGTCGGTTACAAGGTTATGGGTCGAAAAAATAATTTTCGATTTCAGTTCATCTTTGAGTTTACCCAAAGAATAATTTGCGGTGTAATAATCAATAAAATGTTCGCTTCCGCCTGCGGCAATATAATTTTCGGTATAAAGTTTTATTTTATTGAGTGGAATCATCGCCTGGCTGGCATTTGCTACAACTTCGCTGTTGATGTCGGTCGCATAAATCAGGGATTTGTGCAGCAGATTAAGTTCCTTTAAAAAAATAGCTACCGAATAAGCTTCTTCGCCCGTGCTGCAGCCTGCCACCCAAATACGGATAAACGGATACGTGCCGAGTCTAGGCAGAATTTCATTTCTCAACGTTTTATAAAATGCCGGATCGCGGAACATTTCTGTAACATTAATCGTAATTTCCTCCAGAAACCGTTTGAAATAGCCGGGTTCGGTTCTGATTTTATATCGGTACTCGGCGAAACTCACGAATTTATCCATCTCGTATAGACGGAGAATTCTGCGTTTGAGGGACGCGCGGGAATAGCCCGTAAAATCGTAGCCATACACTTCCAGCACATCCGAAAGCAGAATTTCTATCAGTTCATCACTATGTTCCGAGGATTTCAACACTTAATCAATTAATTTTTTTAGTAAAACTAGCAGTTCGTCTACATTTACGGGTTTGCTGATATAGCCGTCGGCACCTGCTTCCAGGCATTTTTCCCGGTCACCTGTCATGGCCTGTGCAGTGATTGCGATTACGGGGATTTTCTGCAGCGCAGTGTTGCTTTTCATTTTGCCGATGGCTTCATACCCGTCCATTTCAGGCATCATCATGTCCATGAGTACGGCGCCGATATTTTTGTTTTCTTCCAGTAGTTCCAGTCCTTTCACTGCACTTACTGCGGAAATACACTGGTATTTTTTTGCTTTCAGTACCGCGGTGAGCGCGAATATATTCCGGCTGTCGTCGTCTATGATCAGGATTTCCTTTTCGGTATTCATCATAAGGAATTTTTTAAATTTTATCGTACAGCCAAACCCTCAGTAATGAGATCAGCTGGTCGATGTCTACAGGTTTCGAAATATAATCTGATGCGCCTACGGCGATACATTTCTCACGGTCGCCCATCATTGCTTTTGAGGTTACCGCAAGCACCGGCAGGTTTTTAAACTCAGGCATTGTGCGGATTTCGCGAATGCTTTCGTAGCCATCCATTTCCGGCATCATCATGTCCATTAATACGACATCAATGGTAGGGTCATTTTTCAGTGTGTTCAGCGCTTCTTTGCCGTCCATTGCAGGAATTACTTTCATGCCGTGAAGTTCCAGGGCTTTGGTGAGTGAAAAAATATTCCGCACGTCATCGTCTGCAATCAGTACGGTTTTGTCTTTCAGAATATTGCGAAGTTCGCCCAAATTTTCGAAGCCACCGTTAAGCTGCTTGTTCTTTTTCGTTTTTTCTTCTACCAAATGGAGGAATAAACCGGCTTCATCTAAAATTCGCTGGTAAGAATAGGCCGTTTTTACCACAATGGAATCTGCATATTTTTTAATCCTTTTTTCTTCACCCTGTGAAAGATTTTTACCTGTAAATACTATGATTGGAAGCTGTTCCAGCCCTTTATTCTGTTTTATGGTTTCCAGAGTTTCGTAGGCGGTTCTGTCCGGAACTCCCATGTCGAGAATCACACAGTCGATTTCGCGTTTTTGCAGTGCATCGATACTGTCTGAAACATTACTGGTAATATCAGTATTGATGTTGTTGGCACTTAAGAAGTAGCTCAGTGCTTTAGCATGCTGCTCGTTTTCTTCTACGATCAGGACTTTTTTCGAACCTTTCGTTAATACATTTTCAAGTTTTTTGAAGATTTCCTGCATCTGCTCAAGGGCAAACGGTTTATTGATAAAATCTACAGCACCGCGCAGCAAACTCTCCTGGCGGAACTTCATCGAAGACATAATATGCACCGGAATAGGTTTTGTTTCAGCGTTGGACTTCAGTGCTTCCATCACCTGCCAGCCATCCATTATCGGTAGCTGAATGTCCAGAAGAATGGCTAATGGTTTAAAATGCTGTGCCATCTCAATCCCCTCATCGCCGCGCACTGCAACCAGAACTTTATAGTCTCTTTTTCGCGAAAAATCTACAAGGATTTTGGCAAATGCGGTATCGTCTTCAATAATCAGAATAACTTTATCTCCAGCCTGAATGTTTTCGCGGTCGTCATCGATAGACTCCGGAATTCTGTCGGAGATGTAGCGTTCCGGTTGTGGTGTGGTTTCGGGGATATAAACTGTAGGTTCGTGTTGAATTTCCGGTTGCTCATCCTGAAATTTTTCTGAATCTACAGGAACTACGAGGGCAAATTCGCTTCCTTTCCCTTCGGTACTTTCAAGTGTTATTTTACCACCCAGAAGTCTTGCGAGTTCACGGCTTATTGAAAGTCCGAGTCCTGTACCTCCATATTTTCGCTGCGTTGATCCGTCGGCCTGCTGGAAAGCTTCAAAAACTAGCCTCATTTTATCTTTGGCAATGCCGATTCCGGTATCGATGACTTTAAAGATGACTTTTTCCTTGGATTCGTCTTGCGAAACTTTCAGCGTGATGCTACCTTCGGAAGTGAATTTAATCGCGTTTGAAAGCAGGTTTTTAAGAATCTGCTCCAGCCGAAGTTTATCGGTACGAAGCATTTGAACTGATTCTGGATCGGTCTCAATCTTAAGTTCCAGATTTTTATCTTTCGCCAGAGGGCTGAAAAGCATCCGCATATCTGCTGTAACTTCTTTTAATGATACGTCATTGAATTCAAGGGTCATTTTTCCTGATTCAATTTTGGATAGATCCAGAATTTCATCAATAAGCGTAAGCAGTCCCTGGCCGGAACTCTGCATCACTTCTGCGTATTCAACGTATTGCTCATCCAGATCCTCGCTTTCGCTCATCAATTTCGAAAGCAGTAAAATGGAATTAAGCGGGGTGCGGAGTTCATGCGACATATTGGCCAGGAATTCCGATTTATATTTGGTGCTTTGTTCCAGTTCAAGGGATTTCTGCTGAATGTCGATATTGCGTTCTTCGATAAGCGCATTTTTTTCTTCGAGCAAGCTGGTTCTTTCCTCTAATTCTTGGTTGCTTTGCAAGAGTTCTTCCTGCTGCACGCGGAGTTCTTCTTCTGATGCTAACAGTTTCTGAGATTGCGCTTCGAGTTCAGTATTAATATTCTCAAGTTCCGCATGCTGAGACTGCAGTTCTTCGGACTGTGCCTGGGTTTCTTCTAAAAGTTCCTGAAGTTTTATACGGCTCTGCGCACTGTAGAAAGCAATTCCTACATTTCCGGCAACTGCGGAAAGGAATTCAAGCTGCAGCGGGGTATATTCCTGTGTGCTACCCAGTTCCAGGACGCCTAAAGGAATGTTATATCTGGAAATGGGTACTGCCACAATGCTTCTAGGTCTGGTATTTCCTGTAGCAAAACTTATTGTGGTTTCATCATTTGGGATATCCTGTACCACGATTTGCTGTCG
>JAGPGR010000024.1 GCA_018055865.1 Paludibacteraceae bacterium
TTGCATTTCGTCGGCCATATTTTTACCTTTCATCTGCTTTTCTATCTGAAAATCAATAAGATGCCCGATAGGATAATACGACAGATAAAGCGGATAATCAATCATGTGAGAATAAATGCCCAGTATTGGCTCATCTTTTCCACCTAAAATTCCGGCATAATATTCATTCCACACTTTTTTGGCTTCAGAAATCACGGCTTCCTGAAGTTGCTCCGGAGTAGCTCCGGGATTGGCATACATCCATTCCCACACGGCTATATCAACCAACGACACACCCATGATTTCATAACATGCCCAAAAATTATCCAGTGCCAGATAGGCTTCAGCATCCGGATTTACATTTTTCATACCTAGTAGTTCCAGATCTCGTTTTTGGAACATAAAAGCCACGGCTTCGGTGAAGGCATTGTTGGGGACTCCGCTGAGCATCCAGTAATCCACATCGTTGAGTGTAATGGTTTGTTCGGTATTGTGACCGAATTCGTGCACAGCAATGTTATACCCTTTGTAATCCATTCCATTTTCACCGATACGGGTACGCAGGCGCGATTTCTGTCCACGAAGCACAGCACCCCATGCATGACCGGCTCCGAGCGAAGGGTCAACCTGAACCAGGGAAGCAATTTGTTTTGCTTTCTCCGGTTTCCATCCCAGTTTCATCAGGATATTCGACAAATCATTTTCCACTGCCTGAGGAGTGGGATATTTTGCAGCCGTAATTTTATTTAACTCTACCTCCGGAATTTCTCCTTTGGCTTTGAATCCGTTGTACCATATGTCAAAAGGCTGCAATTCCCTTCTCAGTTTGGATTTGATGTAAGCAGCCACTTCTTTTACCTGTGGCGATGAAAGCAGTGATTTGAATAGATTTTCCACGTCTTTTTGCGGAATTTCCATCGTGGCGTCAAAGTTACGGCTCAGTGCAGTAGTGAAATGAGGCGAGTAAGCATCAATCTGCTGATTAGCCCTGAAGTTTTCGAGCAGGACTTCATAGCGACGACCGTTTTCAGGTGTCGAAGCTACCATTTTTCCATTTTCAAAGATTTTGTTTTCTACAGGATTCCACTGATATTTTCCGTCGTTTATAACCTCTTTCGGAATGGACTGATCGATAATCCTTTTCATCACATCGTAAATCATTTGTTGTTTTTTCAGTCCGTTCGCCTTGTCGGCGTAGTTCGACTTCAGTTCATCCCTGAGCCCCCAGTGCGTAATGAGTTTCATATCTGCAGGAAACAGTTTTTCGCCTTTTTCATTTACTAATTGTCCCATAAACACATTGTAGCCTGAAATATAGGAATCGGCACCAGTCAGCTTTTGAGACAAATGCTGGAGTACTTCGGCAGGTATTCGTGATGTAAATCGGTCACCCATACGGGCATAGGCCCATTGTTTACGTGTCCAGGATTCACCTTGTTCGGTTTTCTCTTCCAGCGAATAAAACGGAAAATTTAATGCCGTAATAAATGCAATTTTATTGGCAAAAAAGTCGTCGTCCATGTGTGCTCTCACGTCGTACCCGCCAAAAAGCATATCCACCGGCGATTCTTCGAAACCTGTCAACTGAATGGGTTCTTTCAGTTTCACATCTATTTCGTTGTAATAGCCGCTCAGTGTTTCAAAGTTACGCTCCAATCGCTTGTACAAAACATCCAGCGATGCAGTATCAGTAATAAAATTCTCCCTGCAAAATCGATTAAAATCCTCCACTGTGCCATCACTTTGCAGCCATATAGCTGCTACCTGATTTACACCCCGCTCTACCCGAAACCGGTTGCTTTCTCCCATTGAATCGAGCAATGACTTGGATACATCCGAAGCCATTTTTTCGGAAATAAATCGTTTTTGTTTCATAGTTTCAGAGCCAGATGTAGTTGATTTACAGCTATAATACCCGATTATAAGTATTGTTGAAACCAATAGATAAAATATTTTTTTCATACTTCGCATAGATAATTAATTCACAGAATATACAAAGATACTAAAATTTTAATTGTCGATTAAAAATTTGTATAGTTTTTATACAGTAAAATATCTCTGGAGAATAAATCAACAGATAAAAGCATTTGAACTCTGACTATAAATTTTATAAGAAAAGAATTTTACAAAAAAGTTAAATTCATAGAATATTCTATTCAATATGCTGTAAAAATTATATATTTGTAATTGTAAAATCCTTATACTATGAAGGCCCTAACGTTAACAATTGCTGTCGGAATACTGTTTTTTTTAGGAGCTAACGCTCAAAATTCAACATCTGAAAATCTCGGAATGAGGTATTATATAAGCCCTGACAGTTCCAAACTTCTAAAATCGGATTTTGATAGGCTGAACTTTGACAAAGGTTTGAATGGGTATACATTCAGAAAAAGTGACTTTTTCAATAAAAAAAATCACAGGATTCCGACTATAAATGGTCGTAAGAGGAATCAGCAAGATTCTCTGTGGTTGAAAGAATACCGGAATCAACTTCCCCGTCAGCAACGAGAGTACAAAAAAAGAAACTTTTTGCCGTTCGACTCAATGAATACCCGAAACTACTCTCAGCTACCTGAAGAGTCATATAAAAAGAGACCTTACATTGATCGTGCTGAATTGGACAACATGCCAATTTACGTACCCCGGGATACTTATATGCCAAATAACGTGAGTAAAAGTGCTGATAAAATGCCTAATCCTTTGTTGAAACAAAATGAAAACAGCACAAAGTCTGTAAAACCCGAGAAACAAAGAGAATAAAAACGAAAAAGACGGAAATTAATTCCGTCCTTTTTCTGTTGTTACATCCTGATTTTTAGATTAATACATTTCTTCCACGTTCCACACAAATAAGCGTAAGCCAAGCATTGGAGAACTTTCATCCAGCATTTTCAGACTTTTTATAACAGAATTGACCCTGTCATCTTCCACTACTGTCATTATCGAATTATTCAGCGAAGGCCAGGCATGGCTTCCGTAGTGAGGTTCACCCTGTTCGGTGCCGCGTCCCTGCGTTCCTTCCCAAAATGTAAAACCGCGAATTAAGTACTTATCTAAAATTCGTTTCACATCGTCGTTGTGAGCCTGATCAAAAGAAATAAATATTGCTTTCATGCTTATATTTGCCCCTTACCCTTTCGATGGAATAATTTTGGAGCGTTTATTTGAATTTTCGTTTATTTATAACTAATTTTTATACAATTTCTGACCTCAAAACAGTTGGATATACACCCTTAAGTATGCCTTCATCCTATTGGAATCTGGTGTTAATCAACCTGTTTTACAGCCAGTTTTTTCGCCATTTTTTCCGATTGGCGTTTTACACCAATTCCGGCAGCAACGGTGTAAAGTACCGGAATAACCAGCAACGTAAGAATGGTTGAAACCGTAAGACCACCAATAACCGTTATTGCCATCGGACGCCACATTTCTGACCCCTCACTTTGGGATAAAACCAACGGAAGCATACCCAAAACAGTAGTTGCTGTAGTCATCAGCACGGGGCGCAAACGGGATTTTCCTCCGGCTACTACCGAACGGATAATGCCCATTCCACGTTCACGATTCAGGTTGATATAGTCCACCAGCACAATTCCGTTTTTCACCACTATACCTACCAACATAATTAGTCCGATAAACGACATAATGTTGAGAGTACCACCCGTAAGTGCCATTGCCAGAATTACACCCGAAATACCAAAAGGCAGCGAGAACATAATGATAAATGGATAAGTAAAAGATTCAAACTGCGAAGCCATTACAATGTAAACTAAAATTATAATAATTAGAAAAAGCATTCCTAAGTCTGCAAATGAGTCTTGTTGTTCTTCGTACGAGCCACCAATATCAATAAAAATTTCTGAAGGTACATCAACTTTGTCAATTTCCGCGTTAATAGCAGCCACAGCTTTGTCCATAGTTGTGCCCGAGAGCGTAGCTGAAATGGTTACAACACGCTGACGGTCTTTACGTTCAATGGTAGGTGGTGTAAATCGTTCGACGACTGTGCCCAAATCTTTCACACGCACAGGTATGCCTTGTGCATTGTAAATCAGAATATTCTCAATATCTGCCAATGACTGACGGTAACGGGGATCGTATGATACGCGAACAAAATACTCCTGACCATCTTCGCGATAAAGCGAAGCGGTAAGACCGTTGATGCGGTTTTTCAGAAAATTGGAGGCAGTGGCAATGTTCAATCCATTCATGGAAAGTTTTTCCCTGTCGAAATCCACTTGATATTCAGGAACATACTCTTCACGACTTACCTGTATATTTGATAAACCTTTAATAGTCGAAAATCTCGTGTTCAGTTCTTGCGCTATTTTATCCGTTTTATCAAAATCATATCCGAAAATATCAATCTCCAATTCAGACTGACCGCCCATCATGCCGTTTTCTCCCGTCGAAACGTTGGATTTTCTTATTTCCGGAATTTTATTTAACTCTTCCTGAAACTGAGCAATCAGTTCGTACACGGATTTATCGCGTTTTTTCAAATTTACCAATCTTATATCCAGTGATATAATATTGCTTCCGTTGTTCTGCAGCGAACCCCAAACATTGGAGCTGCTGGCCTGACCTACCGAGAAGCTGATTGATTCTATTTCGGGATTTTCTTCCTTCCATTTTTTTTGCAATTCCAAAGCCAGTTCGCGTGTTATTTCCATTCTGGTTCCTACCGGCAGTTGTATCTTTGCCGAAATATATCCATCGTCCGAAGACGGGAAAAACTCAGTACCAACAGTACCAATCGGAATTAAACTAAATATAAAAAACAGGGATGCAAATAAAATGGTTTTTTTACGGTTTCTCACAGTCCAATTTACAAATCGGGAGTAAGTAAGGTCCAGCCAATCCAGAAAACGCTGAATGGGAGCATACATTTTTATGGCCAATTTAGACTGCTTTCTTTCAAGCCGGAGCAATTGAGAACTCAACATAGGAGTAAGTGTCATGGCACAGATCAACGACATGGTCATAATGATGGTCACTATCCAGCCTAACTCTTTGAACATGACACCGGCAAACCCGGTAACAAGTGTTAAAGGGAAAAATACGGCAATCAGAGTGAGTGTAGAAGCCACTACAGACAGCGAAACCTCATTGGTGCCATGAACAGCAGCACTTTTGGGGCGGCTGCCCCGTTCAATATGCGTAGTAATATTCTCGAGTACCACGATGGCATCATCTACCACCATACCGATAGCTATGGACAGAGAACTCAGTGATATAATATTGAGTGTACCACCCGTAGCATAGAGGTAAATAAAGGATGCAACAAGTGATACAGGAATGGTAAGAATGATAATAATAGTGGCCCGCCAGCGGCCTAAAAAGAATAAAACCACTATTATAACGAATATAAATGCAAAAAGTACCGTTTCTGTCAATCCTTTGATTGTGTTCTTAATACCGTCCGAAGTGTCGTTTATTACTGTAATTTTTACGTCAGGGGGGAGATTTTTCTGAATTTCGGGCAATACCTTGAGCACCTGATTGGCAATATCTACTGTATTAGCACCTGATTGCTTCTGAACAACCATTACAGCTCCCTGTACTCCATTGGTATAGCTTTCCTGAACTCGTTCTTCGAAGCCGTCAGTCACGGTTGCCACATCAGTAAGATAGATGGCTTTACCACCGTAATTGCCTACGATAATGTTGCTAATTTCTTTCGGATCTTTGAATTCGCCCTGAACGCGCAGTGAAAATGTTTCATTTCCGATATCCATTGTTCCGGCAGGCACATTGATGTTTTCTGCACCGATTTTCTGAGCTATTCCTTCTACTGTAAGTTTATGAGCTTCCATTTTTATAGGATCTACATACACCTGTATCTGACGTTGCGGAGCACCGGCAATGGCTACTGATCCTACTCCATCTATTCGGGCCAGTCGATTAGCTACATTATCATCCAAAATCCGATACAATGCCGGAATGCTTTTATCGGCAGTAGCGGAAAGCATGATTACCGGTATCATATCTGTACTGAACTTCATGATTACCGGTTCTTCGGCGTTTTCGGGCAACATGGCTTTTACAAGGTTCAGTTTATCGCGTACATCATTGGTAAGTTCGTCCAGATCTTTACCGAATTCGAACTGCATTGTAAGTACTGATCGGTTTTCACGCGAAGTGGATGTCAGTTCTTTGAGATTAGGTACGGTGTTCAAAACACTTTCCAACGGGCGGGTAACGTTAGTTTCAATATCTGCCGCACTGGCTCCCTGATAGGTAGTTATTACCATCAGCATGTTCATATCTATTTTTGGCAGCAAGTCCACCGAGAGATTTCTCAATGAGAAAAGTCCCAGAATAATCACACCAATAAAGACCAAAATAGTCATAACCGGCTTTCGAACTGCACTTTCGTATATCTTCATATTCATTTTATATGCCCCTAAACCCCTAAAAGGGATAAAAGAAGGCGATTAAGTATTTATAAAATATCGATATTTTGTATTAATTCAAACAATTAGCGAAATCTAATATTTGAAAAATTAGAGATATAAAATGTTTGGTTAGCGGGAAAAGGTTATTAACCCGGTTCACCAAATTACCCGTGGAGTTTAGGGAGCAACCGCCACTTCCATTTGATCATTGAGCTTTGCCTGCCCGGCAACAACTACCTGCGAACCTGTCGGAACTCCCGAAATCAATTCATATTCAGTATCCAGTCGTTGTCCTAATTTCACTTCGTTGTATGTTACTTTTCCTTCGGAATAGACGTACACAAACCGCGAACCGGAACCTACTTGTTTCACGATGGCCTGATCGGGCACTACAACACGATTTTGTGTTCCCATATTCATGGTTACACGGGCATACATTCCCGGACGAATTTTGTTTCCGCTGTTTTGCATCCTGATTTCCACACCGAATGTACGTGTCATTTCATCTACAGTTGGGTAGATTTTACTTACCGATCCGTTGAAACGTTGATTGGGAAAAGCATCAAAGCTGATGTCCACACCCATTCCAATCCGCACTTTAGGGAAATAAGTTTCCGAAACGTTTACAATCACCTTCAGCGGATTTATTTGCATCACAGTAAGTACAGGAAGCTGCCCCGAAAACATATCGCCATTGTCGTAATTTTTAGCTGTTACCACTCCACTTATCGGACTGATTAGATATGTGTTTTCTTGCAGATTTTTCAGCGAGGTTTCTGCCTGGTCCAGTTGTGCTTTCAGATTATCTACATCCTGCTTTGATACTCCCCCTACCTGAAATAGTTCGAGCAGGCGGTTGTAATTCTGACGTAGATTGGTGATTTGAGTCTGATAGTTCTCCAGATTTGCAGCATCCATTTGTACTAATCGTTGCCCTTTGGACACCGGTGATCCCACTTCGACCATTATGCGCCGGATGCGTCCGGGGGCTACGGGGGCAATGCTGTTTTTAACCTCTGGTTGAATAGTTGCCGTGAATTCAGCTATTTGCTGCACATTGCGTTCAAAAACCTGTGCAAGTTTTACTGTAGGTTTCTCAGCTACCGTTTCCGTTTGTTTTTTCTCAGCATTTCCGCATGAGACAAGGCTCATGGACAGTGCCAGTAAACTTATAAAAAGCAATTGATTACGTTTCATAAATATTTAATTGTTAAATAAGCTCTATCGGTTCACTTTGCCGAAAGTCATGCAGACAATTAGAGCTGAAGTTGATTGTTTTTGAAAGTCTTTTATTTTGAAAAAAAATATTGTGTATTGTTATTCTTCCATTATTGGCCGGAATCCTGTTCACTTCCCAGGAGCTTATCCAGATCAGCCTTTGCAGTAAGGAATTCAGAAATGGCCTGACGATACGACAAACGTGACTGAGTAATAGCCAGAGCAGCATTTTGCAGTTCTATCATTGTTCCAGCACCATTTTCGTATCGTTTGGATGAAATGGTGTACGCCTTTTCAGATAGTTCTACACTTTTTCGGGCAGCTTCTGTCTGTTTTACAGCCTTATTCATATTGTTCAATGCCGAAATGGCCTGTAAATGGATTCCATTTTTAGCTTGTTCACGTTGCAGCAACAGTTCTTCTTCCTGAATTTTCAATTGCTTTTCTTTAATAGTGTTAGTGAAAATTCCCGTTAACGGTACTCTAAGTTGAAGCCCGACTATCAATCCCTGACTAAACCAATCGCGGCTTGCTTCAACCTGGATGGGTACCTGTCCGAAATTCAGCATTGTTTCCTTGCTTCCTGTACCGCTGTAACCGTACTGGCTGAAAGCGGCCAGTGTGGGCATGCGTTGAGTTCGCTGAAGTTGCAGCGATTTCTGAAGCTGCAGCCGATTAATGTCCAGTTGTCTTAAATCGGGGTTATTCTCAAAATCATACTCTCTTAAAGTTTTTACTTCAACTACATTTTTCTCAAAATCGGTAAGAGAATTTGTCACTTTCAACGGTACATTGATATCCATTCCCATCAGGACTTTCAGATAGGTTTTAGCCTGCGATATCCCGTTTTCAGCCTGAAGTATAGTCGGCAGAAGATTATTTAGCTGTACTTCGGCCGAGATGTAATCATAGGCAGCTATTATACCTGTTTCATATCCTTTTTTAGCTATTTCGTAGTTTTTCTGGCTCAGAGCGTATCCGTCCAGTAATACTTTATATGAATCCTGTACTACTAATACATTATAATATGCTTTGGTTACCTCGTTTCGTAAAGTAATTTTTGAGGCGTTAGCTTTTTCGGTCGCCGCCTGCATTTCGAGTGTTGTCATCTGAATGCTCTGCCACAATGCAGGAGCAAAAAGCGGCAATGATAGTGTCATACCGAGCGAAGCACTGAAATCAGTCGGCGAGTCCATTACCTGGCCGAACATATTCATTTTAGCAGGAACCAGAAATTTGGAGTATTGGCCTGTTCCTTCCACGTTAGGAATAAGTGCATACCAGGCACTTTTTTTCGAATAATCTATTCTTTCAATTTCCTTATCGGCTATTTTTATGGTAGGGCTTTCACTCAACGCAATATCAATGGCTTGAGGCAATGTCAGATGTATGGTATCCTGAGAATAGATTCCGTTCATTAGCAATAAGCTAAGAATTAATAATCCGGTTTTTTTCATTTTATTTGAGATAAAAAAAAACAATTAGTCTTTCAAAATTTGTTCTTCTACGTATTTTAATCCTTTTTCGTTTGTTATCAGTCTCACTATCATGTCAATGTAGAAATCATTCATCCGTTTAACGGGTATTTTCGGGTGATGATTAAGTATATCTTTATATGAATTATTAAGTTGAACGGCATGGAACATTGAACTTAATTCGATATCCAGATCCTGACGATAAAAGCCTTCTTCAATACCCTGGCGAAGGTTTTTTTCAAAACTTAAGCGTATCCATTCTGATTTCCTTTCCTTTAATCGATTGAAAATGGAAGGATAGTATTTTTCGAGATCGTAATAGTAAGCGGTACAATCGGGATGCGAATGTTTCTTCACTTCCTTAATAATTACTATCAAAGCATCGATAGCATTTTTATGACGATACATTTTCTCAAACTTTTCAGCTAAGAATGAAACCTGAAATCCAATGGTAGCTTCTACCAGGTCTTCTTTTTTAGAAAAAATTCGGTAAAATGTCTTTTTAGAAATGCGTAATTCATTACAAATATCATCAATAGACACACTCCTGATGCCAAATTGCATAAATTTGGAGTAGGCTGATTGAATTATATGTTGAGATAACTGATCCATTTTACTTAAATACGGATGCAAAAGTAATAAAAATATATCAGTACTTTTATTTAATTGAATAATTATTTTTTGTTAAAATATACTACATTCTAACAAATACCTGTATTTCAACTATTTAATAAATGAAAAAAGGAAACTTATAGATTACTTAAGTTTCCAATTTTCAAAAAGCCACAACATAAAACCTTATATGAATTTCCGGAGTTTTGCTTACTGATTTCTTTCTTTATACCGCATTTTATGAATAAAATCGGAGAATTTATCACCAAAGGAAGCTCTGGGTGCATTGGTTGATTTATATTTACTTCCGTAACCGTAACTATAACCATATCCAGAAGATACCGGTGTACCGTTAAGTATTACTCCCATCCCATTCAACCTGTTGTCCCGATAAATCTCGTTGATTAAATCGGTAGCATCTTTGGGCGTGTAATCCTGACGGGCAACAAAAATACAATTATCGGCAATTCTGTTGAGCAGATATGTATCAGACACTACACCTATCGGAGCTGTATCGACTATTATAAAGTCATACATCTGTTTCAATTCGGCAATTAATTCTTCCAGGCGATTACTCATAAGCAACTCAGCTGGATTAGGAGGCACAGGACCGGCAGGTATTACATCTAACATAGGATGAAATCCTGATTTTATAATAACGTCTTTTACATTATAACCTGTGTCGGCAATGAAAATGGTCACTCCTTTATCTTTGGGAATATGCATGTAATCGCCCAGCATAGGATTCCGGACATCCAAACCAACAAGAGCAACTTTCTTTTTCATCAATGCAAAAGACATGGCGATATTCATGGATGTAAACGATTTTCCTTCACCACTGATGCTTGAAGTTATTAAAATTACAGGTGATTTTTTTGATCCTATCAGGAATTGTAGGTTAGTTCTGACCAAACGAAACATTTCAACGATTGGTGTAGTTTTGCCTTCTCCGACAACAATTCTTTCAGTTTCACGGCTGATAGTAATATTACCTAAATAAGGAGCTTTCACTAAATTCTGGAATTCTTTTGAATCTTCTATCTTGTTGTTGATCAAATCTTTGAGATAAATAACTAAAAACGGAATCAGTACTCCTATTATTAAAGCTATCAGATAAATGGTCATTCTTTTGGGTGCAACCGGCTCGAGCGATGCAAAGGCTTTGTCGATAGTGCGTGCTGCAGGTGCAGTGCTGGCCAGACTCAGGGCGTTTTCTAACTTCTTTTGAGATAAGAAAATATATAAACTCTGGGTTATTTCCTGTTCGCGTTTTATTTCCAGGAACTGACGTTCCTGAGTGGGCACATTCTTAATTCGTGAACTGAATTGGGCATCCTTTTTCAAAACATCATTCTTGGCTATTTGAAGACCTGTTTTCACGCTGTTTACACTTGCTAACACATTGGCCCGAAGCGCTTCTATCTGTTGATCAGCCTGAATGAGAGCAGGGTTCTTTTCATTGGCAGTCTGCGCCAGTTTCATTCTTTCTAATACTACCATGTTATATTCCTGAATAGATTTAGCTAAAGCCGGATCTTCGGTAACCACATTGGCAGGAATTAAATTAGTAGTATTTTTTGGATTCTTAATGTAGTTTTCTACTGATTGAATCATATTAAGTTGAGTACCTAATTCTGTCAGCTTTTTTTCATATTCACTGGCTGATTCCAGGTAGAGAGTGGCTTCTGACGAAAGATCGGTAAGGCTTTGTGAGCGTTTATATCCCTCAACGTTTGTTTCCCATTTGAATAAATTTTTGGATATTATCCCTAACTGATCGTTAATAAAGTTGGCAGTATTGGTAGCAATGATGTTTTTATCAACGATTGCATCCAGATTGTATAATTCAACTATTTTGTTGAGATAATCCTTTGCTTTGGGAATATTCGATTCAACAGTAGAAATTTGAATAGCGTTGGATTGTTTATTTACCGTCGAAACATTCATGTTGGCGCTATGCCTCTCAAGCAATCCGTTGATGGGATAAACAATGATTTTATACTTCGCATCTTTCTCCGGTAGATTTGCAGCAATAAAATTAAATTTGCCAATCGGTGTATTAAAAGGCTCCTGGATATTGTTCAGCTTATATTTTTCTTTGTGTAATCTGCCTGCAGTGAAATCAATTTTATATTTTCCTGCATTTTCTTTTATAGTGAATTCAACAGGTTCGTTTATCGCTTCCAGCGTCTCTTTTGAAATATTAAGTGTAAATGGAACATCTTTGTATTTTTCCACGTACTTCAATCCGTCTTTTTGGAAATATTCAATTTGTAATCCTAACGAATCAATTGCTTGCTTCAGTATTTTTTTGGAGCTGATAACCTGAATTTCATCTTCCACCTCTTTCGAAACTCCGTTGAAACCCAGACTTTCCATCATAGCCATTTGAGAAATTCCGGGAGTAGTATTATCATTCCGGAGTAATATGGTGGTTTGAATTTTATATTTGATTTCGGTTTTTTTAATGTACAATGTTGCCAAAATCAGACATAAAATCACCGCTAAAACAAACCAATACCATTTTTGAATGTATTTGAAAAGTAAGTCCCTTAAATAAATGGTATCTCCATTATTATATGAATTACTTTTGGAGGATGTGTTTGGATTATTATTATTATTATTTTGCATAACAAAAGATCTGAATTAATTTTTATTGGCTTGGGCTATTGAATATACGAGTGTCACCAGGGTTGCCAAAGTTGATACAGAGGACAAATAGAGAGGTATATTTTGCGATGAAACTGATTTTACGCTGTTGGGTTCAACGTATATGACATCATTTTGTTGAATGTAGTAATAAGGCGAGCTAAAAACACTTCCATCGTTAAGATTTAATCTGGAAAATTCCACTTTTCCATTATTTTCGCGTCTTATTAGCACGTTTTCGCGTTTGCCGTAAGCAGTCAAATCACCGGCAAGTCCCAGCGCATCCAATAACGTAGTGCGTTCATTAATGAACGTAAATTGTCCGGGTTTATTCACTTCACCCAAAACAGTGAAGTGAATAAACCCGGAC
>JAGPGR010000248.1 GCA_018055865.1 Paludibacteraceae bacterium
TTATTTTTCTTACCAGCTCAAATCCAATCATTTATGTCTCAAGATCAAATTAACATTTCCATTCTGGATGACCATCAAATCATCATTGACGGATTGAAACTGCTGCTGGAAATCGACAAAAATATCAACGTGGTGCTTGAAGCTACATCAGGCAGTCTTTTTATGAGAAAACTGACTGAAATGGGCAGAGAAGTTGATATCGTATTGCTGGATTTGATGATGCCCGAAATAAGCGGGTTCGAAATGGCTGTAATGCTTAAAAAAGACTATCCTGACATAAAAATAATCGTGTTATCCATGAATATAGATGGAAAATCCATCACCGAACTCAAAACAAAAGCCGGAATCAAAGGCTTTCTGTCAAAATCTGTAGATAAAAACGAGCTGATGGAAGCCATAATAGCTGTAAATAATGGTGAAGAATATTTCAGTGAAGAAGCTGAACGCGAAATAGGTAATTACGAAAAAATCAGCAAAGAACTGGAACAGATAACACTTACCAAACGCGAAATTGAGATTATTCGCCTGATTGACAATGGGCTGATAAACAAAGAAATAGCCAAAAAACTATATATCAGCGAGCAAACTGTAACAACACATCGGAAATCTATCCTGCGTAAAACCGGAGCTCACAATGTGAGTACACTTCTGAATTATGCAAGAAAAGCACACATCATTTAAATTCGGAATCCATCATATCCGAATGATAAGTATGTAAGTAAGATTCCGGATTGTACAGTTAGAAAATCTCTTTATCTTTTCCCGAAAAATCAACACCGCCTGATGAAAATTTGTTTTATCTTTGTAAAAGGTATTTTCAGATAAAAAAATGAACAAGTATGGAAACAAAGAAAAAATTAATCCGATCCAAAGACCGGATTTTGGCGGGAGTCTGTGGCGGTTTGGCAGAATATCTTGGAATTGATGCAACCATAGTCCGGATAGGATACGTACTGATTTCGATATTATCAGCGGCATTTCCCGGTATTATTGTGTATCTCATACTGATGTTGATAATGCCCAACTCCGAACAGTAATATGGACTTAAGAAAAAAAGTATTCAGAAGTGTCGGCAACACCAGCATTGCCGGAGTTTGCAGTGCAATAGCTCATTTTCTGGAAGTTAGTCCGAAAATTGTCCGGATTGCCTATATTGCCTTCACAGTGCTGACAGCTTTATTTCCGGGTATTTTTCTGTATTTGTTTTTGATGCTGCTCATTCCGAAAGAAACCGAAGATATTATTGAAGTGAAGGCTGAAGAATTATAAAATTTCTATGTAAATAAATTAACTGTTTACAGCTATCCGATACTCCAATTTCCATAGCCACAGCGTGTTTTGCGACGGACGGGCTCCGATGGAGGATTTCGTCCGCTTTGCCATAGCCAAAGGAGTGAAGAAATACGGTTTTTCGGCGCATGCTCCACTGCCGTTTCACACTTCGTGGAATATGAATTTAGAGGATTTTCCTTATTATAAAAATGAGTTTTACCGCTTGAAAGAAAAATACGAAGGGCAGATTGAACTTTTTCTCGGGCTGGAAGTTGACTATATTGAAGGTGTTTCTGATGCCAAAAGCGACCTTTACGATATGAGCGATATCGAATACAAAATCGGTTCGGTGCATTATCTGGATTCGTTGCCGGAAGGCGGTTTCTTCAGTGTGGACGGAAAACTTTACAATTTTCAGCGAAGACTGAACGAAATTTACGGCGGAGATATCCGCATGGCTACTAAACGATACTTCGAAATAAGTTCCAATATGGTTCACAAAGGAGGATTTGATATTGTGGGGCATTTGGATAAAATTGCTCAGAACGGAATGAATTGTCCTGGTTTTGACAAAACGGCAAAGTGGTACGTGGATTTGGTTGCGGATTATCTGGAGTTGATAAAGGAACAGAACCTGATGATTGAAATCAACACTAAATCCTTTGTAGAACTCGGAATTACGTATCCTGATGTGCAGTTTTTTCCAGTGATAAAAGAACTTGAAATTCCTGTAATGGTCAATTCCGATTGCCATTATCCGGATAAGATTACAGATGGATTTGATGCGGTTTATGAATTGTTGAAACAGGCAGGATTTCAATCTAAGATGGAACTGGCGGGAAAGAAGTGGGTGGAAAACCCTCTAAATCCCCCATAGGGGACTTATTTCCTGGTGCAAATTATTAATTACTAATGTTTTAGCAACGATTTATATTTTTTAATATCCCTTTTTTGCCCAACAAACCAAAAGTCCCCCTTTTGGGAGATTTAGGGGGGCTGGTCTTAATTTTATGGATTTCAAAATAGTTTCACCATATAAACCTACCGGCGACCAGCCCGAAGCTATCAGGCAGCTGGTAGACGGGATTAATCTGGGTGTGCCCTATCAGACTTTGCTGGGAGTGACCGGTTCGGGTAAAACTTTTACAGTGGCCAACGTGGTGGAGCAGGTTCAGAAACCTACCCTTTTGCTGAGTCACAACAAAACCCTGGCAGCGCAACTTTACAGCGAATTCAAAAATTTTTTTCCTGAAAATGCAGTGGAGTATTTCGTGTCGTATTACGATTATTACCAGCCCGAAGCTTACCTGCCTACCACCGATGTTTATATCGAAAAAGACCTTTCAATCAATCAGGAACTGGAAAAACTCCGATTGGCCACTACCTCGGCGCTTTTGTCGGGTAGGAGAGATGTGCTCGTGGTTTCGTCGGTTTCGTGTCTGTACGGCATTGGAAATCCCGATGATTTTACCGAAAATGTGATTGAAATTCGCCGCGGGCAGAAACTGGTTCGAAATGTGTTTTTGCGCTCGCTCGTTGATAGCCTGTACACCCGAAACGAAATAGAACTGAACCGCGGAAACTTTCGTGTGAAAGGTGATACAGTGGATATTTTTCTGGCTTACACCGATTTTATTCTGCGTGTGGTGTTTTGGGGCGATGAAATAGAAGAAATTCTGACGGTCGAAACCATTGATTATCATGTGATTGAAAGCCTTGAAAGTTATAAAATCTATCCTGCCAGCATATTTGTAACCACCAAGCCGCGCATTATGAATGCAATCCAAATGATTGAAAGCGATTTGGAAGTACAGGTGGGAAATTTTCGGGCCGCCGGGAAAGATTATGAGGCCAAACGGCTTTACGAGCGTGTTACCTACGACCTTGAGATGATTAAGGAGCTCGGTTATTGTTCGGGTATCGAAAATTATTCGCGCTATTTTGATGGTCGGGCACCGGGAAGTCGACCTTTCTGTTTGCTCGATTATTTTCCCAAAGATTTTCTGCTGGTGATTGATGAGAGTCATGTCACATTGCCGCAGGTGCATGCCATGTTTGGCGGCGATGCAGCCCGGAAAGCCAATCTGATTGATTACGGTTTCCGCTTGCAGGCAGCGCGTGATAACCGCCCGCTGAAATTCGAGGAATTTGAAAAAATCACTCCACAAACCATATATGTAAGTGCAACTCCCGCCGATTACGAACTGGCCAAAAGCGAAGGAATAGTGATAGATCAGGTGATACGACCTACCGGACTGCTCGATCCGGTGATTGATGTGCGCCCCAGCCTGAATCAGATAGACGATTTGCTTGAAGAAATCACTCTGCGCACCGAAGCCAATGAACGCGTGCTGATAACTACCCTGACCAAACGAATGGCCGAAGAACTAACTGAATATTTGTTGAGAATGAATGTGCGGTGCAATTATATCCACTCCGATGTTGAAACGCTGGACCGTGTGAAGATAATGGAAGATCTCAGGCGGGGCGTGTATGACGTTTTGGTGGGGGTGAATTTGTTGCGCGAAGGATTGGAT
>JAGPGR010000249.1 GCA_018055865.1 Paludibacteraceae bacterium
CCATTTTTCGAGCCGTGAAAATAAGTTTTTTATCGCCCCATTCAGCAATATTAAATATTTCGCCCATTGGCAAGCCATTTTCGGTAGTGTAATTCTTAAAACTTGTGCCATCCCACTTACTCACACCACCTTTGGTGCCAAACCACACAAAGCCATCGCTATCCTGAAAAGCGCACATTACCTGCATCTGCGCCAAGCCATCGCGCGTACTAAAATACCTGTAGGCATAGTTGCGCGAGAGATAGGGAGCGGCATGGATTGTTCCCGCCAGCATCAAAAGAAGGTAAAGCGTTATTTTCATTTATTCGTTATAGATACATCGAACTTAGTTGTTTTTCCAAAGTCAATCCAAGGCATAACATCCACTGTTGAGCGTCTTTGATATTCTAATCCTGCATAAACAAGCGTTTTCGAAAGATTATTCTTTTCTGATGCCACTTCAAAAAAAGTTAAACCTTTAAACAGGTCGTTCATAATGGTATGTGTGGCTTTAAATTCAATTAAATCCAAATTTAAATTTCCTCCTACCAACAAATCAACCTCGTGTCCTGCTGAATCCCGCCAAAACCAGATATCCTGAATGTCATTTCGGTGATACATTCTTTTTACATATTCACTTATCATCATGTTTTCGAACAAAGCCCCCTTTATCGATTGTAACAGCAACTGTTCAGCATTTGCAATTTTCAACAGATAACAGAGTAATCCTGTATCATAGAAATATAACTTTGGTGTTTTTACTATTCGTTTGCTAAAATTTTCATGATACGGATAAAGCAAAAAAACTACATAGCTGTTCTCTAATGCCGACAGCCAAGATTTTGCAGTAGGCTGGCTTATGCCGCACTCGTTGGCAAGTGCATTCAAATTTAGCAATTGCCCTGCTCTTGTAGCACACAATGACAGAAAATTCTGAAAAAGCCGTAAATCCTTTATCGCAATTAATTCGCTCACATCCCGCTGAATATATGTTTGTACATAATTGGAATAAAAGGTTTTAGCAGGTATATTTCTATCATATATGGCAGGATAAAAACCTTTTACTAAATTGTCCGCATAATTTTCCGACAACAGGTTTGCTGACCGCAACTCTTGTAAATCGAACGGAAAAAGACGGAATATCGCAACCCTTCCGGCCAGACTTTGTGTGATATTTTGCATTAAATGAAAATTCTGCGACCCCGAAAGGATAAATTGCCCCATGATACCGCTTTCATCTACTTTGCCTTGAATGTACGAAAACAAGGCTGGGACACGTTGCGCTTCATCGAAAATCACATATTTTGCATATCGTTTCAAAAAACCTTTCGTGTCAGTTTCGGCAAACTCACGTATATCCGGATTTTCCAGACTCAGATATTCATAGTCAGGGAACAGTTGTTTCAAAAGTGTAGTTTTACCTGATTGACGTGGACCTGTTAAAGCTATCACCGGATACTTTGTTGCCAAACTCTTTATTGCGCTTGTTATTTCGCGTTGTATCATCATACCATATAAATCTGAAATTCAACCACAAATATATGTTTAACTTTGAAATTATACAATAGCAACTTTGAAATTACATAACAATAACTTTGAAATTGCATACTTCTGACTTTGAAATTACAATGAATTTTTACACAAAAAATCTTTTAAATGTACATTGCTGATGCCCTGAAAATTACCTCCGGATGTAAAATTGTCCATTGTTACAACATATTTTGGATAGCTGTCCTGTATTTTCATATTCTATCATTTATAATCAATAAAAGCTGCAATTTTACCATATTTATTAAGTACACTCAACAAAAATACAATTAATTCAGTTTTTATCCATTATACTCAATAAAAATCAGTTCCGGCGCAGCCTTTTTACCTGCTGCCACCAGAACTGAAAGTGTAAACTAAGCAGAAATTGTTTATTTAACATGCAATAGGGGATTAATAATCAGGGGAAATATCTTAATTGTTTGTGAAAATTACAACTATATCGCAAACAAAACCCATATCTTTTTCTGTAAGTACGCATTTTCCTCCCCATTTTTTTATTTTTGAGGTCGCTGGCAAATCTTTACCTGCGTGATCGTCAATAATTTCCAAAGCAGCTTTTGATTGAAGTTGCTCTTTTGAAAATTCAATCCGATATGCCTTTTCGGTTATAGTACTCAGTATTATCTTCAAATCAGGATTAGCTGATACCTTTTGATAACGTGATTTCGTATCCGTAATTTTCTTTGGCAGGGGTTTTCCTACACGGTTTTTTATTCCCGTTCAGCAGTCTTTGCAAAGTCTGGATTATATGCCGAAGCATGTTTGGGCATTCTTGCTTTTACAACTTCAAACAGCTCATTCTCTGCCTTGCTTACCGACCATTTAGAAGCAACAAAGGGCTTTCTTTTTGTTGTAGCGCTTGGAGGAAAGCGTCTTGCTAATGAATCGTTCCACGTTATAGCAATTTCATTTACTTCAAAATCCGATGCATTGCCAAAATTTGAAGTGCCGAAAATTTGACTTACATCTTTTGTTCCTCTATAAAATGAAGTGCCATGCGCAAAAAAATCAGGATCTAGCATGGTTTTATTATGAGGAGGCGAATTTTTCCATTGCTCAAAGCTTTCATTAGCTATACTCATGGCATTATCTACCAATGAACGTTGGTAAAATGCCGAAAAGTTCATCAAAATATTTTCCCCATACAAACTCATTTTAAAGCCATTGTACATAACAAACTGTATTCTGTCCGAAGGATTATAACCGGTAAAACCCAATGCTCCTTTCGTTTCTTCATGACTAAATTTCGTTTGCATCAAATATATGTTATGATTACGAGCAGCCAGCCACATTCGGTCGTCCCAATACAAGGTAGTGCGCCCGTTCTCCAACCGGTATTGATTAATCCGTTGATGAAAGAAATAAGCCGCCAAACGCTCCAGCTGCAAATCCGAACGATTATGAACAACCTTCAGTAATGCATCCAGATCTCCCAGCCGCAATGTTTTATCAAATACCGAATCTGGACGGACTTTGCCATCGATAGGAATTTGAGCAAAAGTAGCGTTTAAGCTGAGAATAAAGAAAACAGCAAATAATATGTTGTGTCTAAACATTTTATTTTTGAGTTTTAAACATAATAAAATCGCATATCACAACCGGATGATCTTTACGATAAGCTATACCCAAATGCGTGTAATCTTTTTCAATAATATGAACCCAATGCCTGGGGCTTTTACGCCATGCTTCACATATCTGATACACACTGCCATTGGTAGTAGCTACAATCTCACCTGCCATAACTTTGTATGGTGAGTAATGTATTTCATTTGCGCGCTTCTTTTCGGAATTCTTTACTATCTCAAATTGGATATTAAAAAGCCTATAACGATCAATTACTCCATTATTGTCATCGTCGAAATGGCAATAGGGATCAAATTTTCCATCTTCCTGAAACCACCTGGTTTTATGATCCATCAGATAAAACGCCACCAGCTCCAGCGAATCGTTATGCTGAAAAGGCTTTAACTTCAACTCCGCCCGCATTTCGTTCAACCGCATAAGCATAGTACTCTGCACCTGCTCTACCGTTAACTCCGACAAGGGTTTGTGGAGAAGGGTGGAGTAGGGTTGGGCGTAAATGAATACAGATAAAAAAAATAAAAACCAATCTTAAAATAATTTTCAATTTTTTTAAGATACTTACTCAACTTTCGCAAGTATAATAACTTGCTGATTTATATAAAAATAGCAGCATAGAATTTTGGTAAAGTCGCTGAATTTCAGTAACTTTATGTCGCCAAACAAAACCAAAATAATATGCTGCGACACA
>JAGPGR010000250.1 GCA_018055865.1 Paludibacteraceae bacterium
GCTAACACCTTAAGTTGAGCGAAGATTCAGTCCGTTAAGCAGTTCGAAATATATGCCTATTCCCTGTCCGATTTCAGTTGATGTGATATATTCATCAGCTGTATGTGAGCGGGCGGATTGTCCAGGTCCGATTTTTACACTCGGGAATGGCATTAGAGCCTGATCTGAAAGGGTGGGAGAGCCGATGATTTTTATGCCCAACTTGTTGGCAATGGCTAGCACAGGATGATTTAAAGGTGTCGCCGAGGAACTTAATCGGGTAGAACGGGCGATTACTTCACTGCTCACATTTGCGCTTATTTCAGCCAGCAATTCCTCGTTGCTGTAATGTTCGTTGCTACGAATATCCACTACGAATCTACATTTGTCAGGCACAACGTTGTGCTGTGTTCCCGCATTAATCTGCGTAACGCTCATTTTTACTTCACCCAGAAATTCGGAAACTTTCAGGAAACGGTAATTTCTGAACCAATCTATATCTTGTAAGGCTTTATAAATCGCGTTTTCTCCTTCGTTACGGGCAGCATGACCGGCTTTGCCATGAGCAATGCAGTCCAATACCATCAGCCCTTTTTCTGCCACTGCCAATAGCATGCCGGTAGGTTCACCCACGATGGCAAAATCAATTTTGGGCAACTCATTTAATAAATTTTCCAGGCCGTTTTTACCGGAAATTTCCTCCTCAGCCGACGCCGCAAAAATCAGGTTGTATGTCTGTTTTTCTTTGGATATAAGAAAAAAAACCTGCAACAGCGAAACGACCGAGGCACCTGCATCGTTGCTTCCCAGTCCGTATAGTTTTCCCTCTTTTTCCACCGGTATAAACGGATCACAAGTCCATCCCCCCACCGGTTTTACGGTATCAATATGCGAATTGAGCAACAGCGTGGGCTTCGAACTGTCAAAATCACTCCCCAAAATCCAGATATTATTCCCGTTTCGGGAGGGTTTATACCCTTTTTCCAGAATATACATTTCCAGCAAATCGGCACACTCCCTCTCCTCCCGGCTGAAAGATGGAATACAAATCATTCTTTTCAGTAGGTCAATGGCTTCGGAGGTTTCTTTATTGAACATGGAAAACACCATTGTTGACTGTTATTTTTTTATCAGTTTTCTTTCTTTCATCCACGTTTTCAGTTCCAGAGGCCAGTTTTCAACGGGAATACCCTTTTTTCGCATTCCGAAACCATGCCCGCCTTCGTCATAAGTTACCAGTTTGGCAGGAACTTTTTTTTGCTGCAACGATTTCAGCAGGTTTTCGCTGTTGGCAATGGGTACTGCACCATCATCCCGGGCATGAATGATAAACGTTGGAGGAGTTTTTTTAGTTACCTGCCGTTCGTTGGAATACAATTTTACCAGTTCATCCGAAGGTTTTTTACCCAATAAATTATCACGCGAGCCTCTGTGAGTCAATGCTTTTTCCATGGTAACTACCGGATAACCCAAAATCATGAATGCAGGACGTTCTTTTTTGTTTCTGAAATGAGTACCAACTGTAGAAGCGAGATGACCTCCAGCCGAAAATCCCATAATACCAATTTTCTTTTTGTTGATATTCCACTCTTTGGCATGTTTTTGAATGATAGAAAGAGCGGTTCGAGCATCTTTCAGCGGAACTTCGTGATGTCCGTTGGGCATGCGGTAGTAAAGTACAAAAGCTGAAACACCCATTTCGTTGAACCACCGGGCAAATTCTTCTCCTTCTTTAATGGCCGAAACTCCACTGTAGCCTCCACCCGGACAAATCAGAACGGCTGTTCCGCAATTATTTTCTTTTGAGGCCGGCCAGGCATACATCCTTGGCTCGCTGATATCCAACAGAAAGTCCTTATCACGCCATTTTTCTTCTGTTTTTAACTCGTTGCTTTCGGTTGCACCTTCCGGGTAAAGCAGAATTTTTTCCTGTGAAATGCCTTTTGAAAAGAATAAACTCATTATGAAGGTGAAAAATAAAAATCGTTTCATACACTAAAGTTTTATAGTTGTTCCTGAATTGTTATCTTTTATCAGGTCGGCACGAGTGATTACAACCTGTTTTACGCCCGCTTTAAGCGCTTCGAACGAGTTTTCCAGTTTAGGTATCATTCCGCCCATAATAACGCCCTCAGCCACGAGTTTTTCGAATGTGGTGGGGTTTATATATTCGATTACACTATCGTCGTCATTTTCATTCGCTAGAACTCCTTTTTTCTCAAAACAATACATAAGTGTTACATCAAAGTATCTGGCAAGTGCTTTGGCGGCTTCTCCGGCAATGGTATCGGCGTTTGTATTCAGTAAATTGCCTTTTTTGTCGTGGGTGAGTGGTGCCAAAACGGGTACTACACCTTTGGAAATCAGATTAGCCAGCATATCAGCATCAACTTCCTTCACATCGCCCACAAATCCGTAATCCACCTCAGCCACCTGCCGTTTTTCGGAGCGCATATAATTGAGGTCAGCACCCGTCAATCCCAACGCGTTGACATCCAGTGCTTGCAGCCCGGCTACAATTTTTTTATTCACCAGTCCGCCGTAAACCATCGTAACCACTTTCAGCATTTCCTCGTCAGTTACACGCCTGCCGTTTACCATTTTGCTTTCAATGCCGAGTTGCGCAGCCAATGCAGTTGCCGAGCGGCCGCCGCCGTGTACCAGCACTTTGTGACCGGGTATGCTGGAAAAATCAGCCAGCAATTTTTTAAGACTTTCGGGCTCTTCCACTATTTTTCCACCGACTTTGATAAGGGTAAGATGGCCTCGCAAGTCTCCGCCGGGGGTTTTTTTGGCTGGTTGGAGAAGTTCGGAAATTTCGGTCATAATCAGAAAGTTGAGAAAAAAAAAATGACAACTTCGTTATTAATACTGTACCAGCGAAAACACATCTATTGCCTCGTCGAGACGTGTAATTCCTTCCAGATCCAGTAATTCAATCAGAAAACTCACATAAATCGGATTGTCACCAAATTTGCGCAACAGCTGCAATGAAGCATTAGCGCTACCACCGGTGGCAAGCAGGTCATCGTGAAGCATAATCACATCATTGGGTTCGATAGCATCTTTGTGTATTTCAAGCCCGTCTACACCATATTCCAGTTCATATTTCAGGCTGTATGTATCGGAAGGTAGTTTGCCGGGTTTGCGAAGCAGCACAAATCCTGCATTCAGTTTGTATGCCAGAATACTTCCTATTACAAATCCACGGCTTTCAACGCCAACAACTTTTGTTATTCCCTTGTTTTTATAATACTCATAAAGTGTGTCGACCATGAGTCTTAACACTTCAGGATTTTTCATTGCTGTAGTAATGTCTTTGAACTGAATTCCGGGTATCGGAAAATCAGGTACGTTGCGGATGGAGGCTTTGATTATGTCGCTTGCATCACCTGCCCCCCAACCCCCTGAAGGGGGAGTTGTTGAACGTAATTCACGATTATCTGTATTTTCGAGATTTATATTTGTCATTTTTAATATTATTATTTGTTTTTACTAATCCGTTTATTTAGAATGAATATTTCAATTTAATCAAAATGTTCACATTAAATATTTGCATTCATTTGTGTTGTACACCAAAGCCCCCCTTCAGAGCCTGTCCCTGCCAGTGCCGATTTTATATCGGGAAACTTGTTTCGGGAGGGTTAGGGGGCAGTGCTTTCCAGCATTTTTTTAATGACATACTGCGCCGAAATCTCCCGATTGGCGGCCTGAGGGATAACAATGGATTGCGGACTTTCGATTACATCGTCGGTCACAATCATATTGCGGCGAACCGGAAGGCAGTGCATAAAATATGCATTGTTGGTAACTG
>JAGPGR010000025.1 GCA_018055865.1 Paludibacteraceae bacterium
GCTCACAGCTGAGACAGTGCCCAGATCGTTACACCATTCGTGCAGGTCGGAACTTACCCGACAAGGAATTTCGCTACCTTAGGACCGTTATAGTTACGGCCGCCGTTTACTGGGGCTTCAATTCAAAGCTTCTCTTGCGATGACCTCTCCTCTTAACCTTCCAGCACCGGGCAGGTGTCAGGCCTTATACTTCATCTCGCGATTTTGCAAAGCCCTATGTTTTTGATAAACAGTCGCCTGGGCCATTTCTCTGCGGCTCCACTATTACATGGAGCACCCCTTCTCCCGAAGTTACGGGGTTATTTTGCCTAGTTCCTTAGCTGTGAATCACTCGAGCGCCTTAGTACACTATACTTGACCACGTGTGTCCGTTTGTAGTACGGGTACATAATAAATTAACGATAGCGGTTTTTCTTGGAAGTCTGATTACATCCATTATCCGATTGTACAAGTACGCACGGTACTATCAGGTTCGGCATGAAATGTGGATTTGCCTGCATTCCATATACCTACACCCTTTAACCTCCTATTCCGTCAGGAGGCAGGACTGTCACTGCTTCGTCACCACTTCTCTCTATTACGTAGTACAGGAATATTAACCTGTTCATCCATCGCATTCGCCCTTCGGCTGCTGCTTAGGACCCGACTAACCCTGATCCGATTAGCGTTGATCAGGAAACCTTAGTCTTCCGGCGGGAGGGTTTCTCGCCCTCCTTATCGTTACTTATACCTACATTTGCTTTTCCTGACGCTCCAGCACAAGTTGTCCTTGCACCTTCAACGCTGACAGGAATGCTCCCCTACCAATCATACTAAATATGATTCCATAGCTTCGGTAATACATTTATGCCCGATTATTATCCACGCCAAACCGCTCGACTAGTGAGCTGTTACGCACTCTTTAAATGAATGGCTGCTTCCAAGCCAACATCCTAGCTGTCTGGGCAGTTCGACTTCGTTAATGCAACTTAATGTATATTTGGGGACCTTAGCTGATGGTCTGGATTATTCTCCTCTCGGACACGGACCTTAGCACCCGCGCCCTCACTGCATAGCAACATTTATAACCATTCGGAGTTTATCAGGACTTGATAGGCGGTGAAGCCCTCGCATCCAATCAGTCGCTCTACCTGTTATAAACTTAACTACACGCTGCACCTAAATGCATTTCGGGGAGTACGAGCTATCTCCAAGTTTGATTAGCCTTTCACCCCTACCCTCACGTCATCCGAAAACTTTTCAACGTTTACCGGTTCGGTCCTTCAGTTAGTGTTACCCAACCTTCAACCTGCACAAGGGTAGATCACTTGGTTTCGCGTCTACTCATACTGACTCACGCGCCCTGTTAAGACTCGCTTTCGCTTCGGCTCCGCACCTGAAGTGCTTAACCTTGCCAGTAAAAGTAACTCGTAGGTTCATTATGCAAAAGGCACGCCGTCACCCCACAGGGGGGCTCCGACCGCTTGTAAGCGAACGGTTTCAGGAACTATTTCACTCTTCTATTCGAAGTGCTTTTCACCTTTCCTTCACAGTACTCGTTCACTATCGGTCTCAAGGGAGTATTTAGCCTTACGGGATGGGCCCCGCAGATTCACACAGAATTTCTCGTGCTCCGTGCTACTCAGGATACTGCTATCAAATTAAATCGTTACCTGTACGGGATTATCACCCTCTATGATATGACTTTCCAGACATCTTCCAATTCTGATTTAATCCAAATATCGCAGTCCTACAACCCCAATCATGCATCGCTACATCATTGGTTTGGGCTGGTGCGCGTTCGCTCGCCACTACTTGCGCAATCACTTTTGTTTTCTCTTCCTGAGGGTACTTAGATGTTTCAGTTCCCCTCGTTTGCTCTCCGCATAGCGGAGTGATATGGCTTCACCATACCGGGTTGCCCCATTCGGAAATTCCGGGATCGAAGGTTATTTGCACCTACACCGGACTTATCGCAGCTTATCACGTCCTTCATCGCCTCCTTGAGCCAAGGCATCCGCCATTCGCTCTTATTTGCTTTTTTATATTTTTTTGCTCGTTGTGATCGGTCGTATGAATAATTGTAAAAAAATCATACAACCTCTTTTTTGCTCGTTTGTATCATAATATGCTATTAACTAAATAATAACATATCAGAAATACTTACGTCTTCTCTTTCTTTCAATATGTCAAAGATCGTTTACCCTAAGCCCCTTATAGGGGATTTTAGTAGGGTTAAATGAGAATTTAAAACGTTTCAATGTCTTTAAATCCCTGTGAAATTTTTTATTCCAAACTTTTTCTCTCCTAAATAACTCGTTAGCTATTTTTATGTGGAGAATATCGGGCTCGAACCGATGACCCCCTGCGTGCAAGGCAGGTGCTCTAAGCCAACTGAGCTAATCCCCCGGTTTTGTAGTCTTTAGTTTATAGTTTGCAGATAATCTACAGACTTGTAACTTGTAACTTGTAACTAAAATTGTAGTCCCAGGCAGAGTTGAACTGCCGACCTCTACATTATCAGTGTAGCGCTCTAACCAACTGAGCTATAGGACTGGCTTTTGTTTCTTGCCTTTTGTTAATTATAGGCTCTACGTTATATTCTAAAAAAATATATAAAACAACAATGCAGTATAAGAAAGTTCTGACGTATTTTCTATGCCACGTTTCGTATCAGGCACATCACTCCAGAAAGGAGGTGTTCCAGCCGCACCTTCCGGTACGGCTACCTTGTTACGACTTAGCCCCAGTCACCAATTTTACCCTAGGACGCTCTTTACAGTCACGTACTTCAGGTACCCTCGGCTTCCATGGCTTGACGGGCGGTGTGTACAAGGCCCGGGAACGTATTCACCGCGCCATGGCTGATGCGCGATTACTAGCGAATCCAGCTTCACGAAGTCGAGTTGCAGACTTCGATCCGAACTGAGAGAAGATTTAAGAGATTAGCATCCTGTCACCAGGTAGCAACCCTCTGTACTCCCCATTGTAACACGTGTGTCGCCCCGGACGTAAGGGCCGTGCTGATTTGACGTCATCCCCACCTTCCTCGCATCTTACGATGGCAGTCCCAATAGAGTCCTCAGCATTACCTGATAGTAACTATTGGCAAGGGTTGCGCTCGTTATGGCACTTAAGCCGACACCTCACGGCACGAGCTGACGACAACCATGCAGCACCTACACAGAAGCCATTGCTGGAAAATCGGTTTCCCGATCCGTCTTCTGCATTTCAAGCCCGGGTAAGGTTCCTCGCGTATCATCGAATTAAACCACATGTTCCTCCGCTTGTGCGGGCCCCCGTCAATTCCTTTGAGTTTCATTCTTGCGAACGTACTCCCCAGGTGGAATACTTAACGCTTTCGCTGTGCCACATACGGTGTATCGCATACAGCTAGTATTCATCGTTTACTGCGTGGACTACCAGGGTATCTAATCCTGTTTGATACCCACGCTTTCGTGCATCAGTGTCAGTTGCATCCCAGTAAGCTGCCTTCGCAATCGGAGTTCTGTGTTATATCTAAGCATTTCACCGCTACACAACACATTCCGCCTACCTCATTTGCACTCAAGACCGACAGTTTCAACGGCAATTTTACAGTTAAGCTGCAAACTTTCACCACTGACTTATCAATCCACCTACGCACCCTTTAAACCCAATAAATCCGGATAACGCTCGGATCCTCCGTATTACCGCGGCTGCTGGCACGGAGTTAGCCGATCCTTATTCGTACAGTACATACAAAAGATTACACGTAATCCACTTTATTCCTGTACAAAAGAAGTTTACAATTCATAGAACCGTCTTCCTTCACGCGACTTGGCTGGTTCAGACTCTCGTCCATTGACCAATATTCCTCACTGCTGCCTCCCGTAGGAGTCTGGTCCGTGTCTCAGTACCAGTGTGGGGGACCTTCCTCTCAGAACCCCTAATGATCGTTGACTTGGTGAGCCGTTACCTCACCAACTATCTAATCATACGCATGCCCATCTTCTACCAATTAATCTTTAACAAATATCTCCATGCGGAGCCCCTGTATTATACGGTATTAGTCCGTTTTTCAACGGGTTATCCCATAGTAGAAGGCAGGTTGCATACGTGTTACTCACCCGTGCGCCGGTCGCCACCATCGTATTGCTACTCATGTGCTGCCCCTCGACTTGCATGTGTTAGGCCTGTCGCTAGCGTTCATCCTGAGCCAGGATCAAACTCTTCGTTGTAAATTGTTTGTTTTGTCTCTTAGGATGTAACCTGATTTTTTCCTTCGTTGAATAATTTATTTCGCAATAAAGTATTCACTAAAAAATTGACGTGGTATAAAAAAAACTTTCCCTTTCTTATACTACAATTAAAGTTGTTTCAATATTTTTATCTAAAGATCGTTCTTGATTGTATAATCGGGGCAGAAAAACTTCACAGCTTCTCATCTAATGCCCGACTTTTATCGGTTGTGTAAACATCCGGCGGAGCTATCCGACCTGAGTTCTTTTTTGATGGTTTTTCGTCTCTTTCGTGTCAGCGTTCGACAGCGAAATTTTATGAGCGAAACGGACTGCAAAGATAATACAAGTTTTCAATCCTCACAAGAAAAAAAATAAAATTTTTATTTTATTTTTTCTGACGCTTAAAACACGTCGGGCAGATTGATTCAATACTTTATTACCGTGTCGCATTCACCGTAATTCTTCCTTCCAAAAGCGGGTGCAAAGATAGAGACTATTTTTCATCCGGCAAAATAAAATTGAAAGTTTTTTAAAAATAAAATAAAAGAAGCTGAATGACAGGGAGTTCTGTTTCGTTTTTTATCCAAAAAAAAACAAAAAAAAGAAAGAAAACAACCTTGTGATGGGCAAAAAAACAGAATCTGTGAAAAATAGATCCTGATTTGAATCTCACCGGACGCTCAATACTTCAATTAATCTCCGACCTCTTGTCAAAAGCGGGTGCAAAGATAGATATTTTATCCTTATAAAAAAAAGAAAGGGGAAAAGAAAAACCAAACAAAAGCGCAGAAAAAGACCAAAATACTGAATAACAGTGTCTAACTTATTGACGCCAAAAGGCAGGAGTGAGAATCATCAGGACAGTATAAAGTTCCAGACGCCCTACCAACATCACAAAAGAGAGAAACCATTTACTGAATTCGGGAATGGCATCGAAGTTACCGGCTGGTCCTACGGTATTGAAGCCGGGGCCAACACAGCTGATGCAGGTAATCATTCCTCCAATAGATTCGCCAATTCCCATTCCGGAAATCATGAGAATAAGGATACCAATAATAGTAACAAACAAGTACAGGACGATAAAAGTCAATACCCGGGTGAGTGTGTTTTCGTGCACAACCACTTTGTTGTATCTTACTGGAATGACTGCCGAAGGGTGAATCATGCGTTTGAACTCATAGTAGCAAGCTTTGGCAGCAATAACAATGCGCACCACTTTCATTCCGCCGGCCGTAGAACCCGCCGACGCCCCTATAAACATCAGAATTACAATAACAACCCACGTGACAGGTTTCCAAGTCATATAATCTACTGTAGTAAAGCCGGTAGTAGTCATAAGCGATGAAATGGTGAAGAATGAATTGCGCCAGGCCTTTTCTATGACAACAAAGTTGATTGATTTGGTGAAATCGATAAGTGAAACCATGACTACCAAACTGGCTACAATCATTATTATCAGATAATATCGAAATTCGTCATTCTCTTTAATTTTGAAAAATTTTCTTTTGTATCCGAAAAAATACATGGCAAAATTGACACCGGACAGAAGCATGAATATCGCCAGTACATATTGAATATAGGCAGAATATTCCCAGAAAGCGATGCTTGTTTGTTTGGTAGAAAAACCTCCCGTAGCTATGGTAGAAAACGAATGAGTGACAGAATCGAACCATGACATGCCTCCAAAAAGCAGGAAAACAGTTTCGGTTACTGTAAGAATCACATAGACCAGAAACAGTATTCGGGCTGTATCATTAATTTTGGGGCTAAATTTATCTTTGGTAGGTCCGGTGGCTTCTGCTGCAAAGAGCTGTGATCCGTTGATTCCTAAATTTGGCAGAATAGCCATTGATATTACCACAATGCCCAGCCCTCCAAGCCAGTGAGTCATGGCACGCCAGAAAAGCATACCGTGCGAAAGAGCTTCAATATTATTAAGTATAGATGAACCTGTGGTAGTAAATCCGGACATGGTTTCGAAAAAGGAATTGGTATAAGAAGGGATGGCGCCACTCATCCAGAAAGGGAGTGCACCAATGACCGAGAAAAAGATCCAGGCAAAAGTCACAATCATTGAACCTTCTCTTTTACCCGCTCTGACGGGAGCATTCCGGCCGAATAATATCAGCAGCAATGCAACTGAGAGAGCAATAAGCGAACTGTAAATAAAATACTTACCATCATTCTCTTTGTATATCAGTGTGATGATAACTACAAACAACATGGTTCCGCTTTCGAAGAGTAGCAGATTGCCGATTAACCGGGATACCAGTCTGAAATTTATTTCCGATTTATAGGGCATATGAGTTTATTCTTTCCAGAATTCGGGGGTAAAAAGTAAAAGTACAGAATATAATTCCAAACGACCAACCAACATGATGAATGCTAAAAACCATTTGCTGAACACTGGAATCTCAGCAAAGCTGTGCGAAGGTCCAAGATCTCCCAATCCAAGCCCCACGTCACTCATGCAGGTTATCATTCCACTTATAGATTCTTCAAATCCAAGTCCGGAGAGTCCGAGTATAAATGAGCCAAGAAGTATAATTAACAGGTAAATCAGAACAAATGCTACCACATGTATCATCATTTCATCTTTTACTGTTTTACCTTCATATTTTACAGGTATGATAGCATTGGGGTGAACCATTTTTTTGAATTCGTAATAGCATAATCTCATAATCAGCACCACACGAGCCATTTTAATTCCTCCCGAGGTAGAATAAGAAGATGCACCAGAAATCATCAGTGCCAGCAATACAATCCAGGTGAAGGGTTTCCAAAGTGTATAATCTTCAGTGGACAGTCCGGCGGATGTAATGCAGGAAGTAGTAATAAAAAGACTGTTTCTAAACGATTGTTCGATATTGAGCCAGGATAAGGGGAGTTCAAATCTGACTTGCGAGAGAAAAATGACAAAAGTAGCAAACAACAACACGAGAGAGTAATACTTAAGTTCATCATTTCTCCTGATTTTTTTGAACTGAAATTTGATGAACAAATAATACAGGAGAAAATTCACACCTGACAAAAACATGAAAACGATAATTACATATTCGATTAAAGGAGAATTCCAGTATCCGATACTCATCTGTTTGGTGGAAAACCCACCCGTGCTTATGATGGATAGGCCGTGATTTATGGAGTCAAACCAGTTCATCCCGGCAAATCTTAACGATACGCTGAACAAGACGGTGAGAATGATGTAAACCGAAAACATAGCTGTAGCCATTTGGCTAATCTTTGGCAAAATCTTATCTCTTGTCGGTGTGGTGGTTTCAGCAGAAAACAATTGATAACCGGACCCGCCAAGCATCGGAAGAATGGCCAGAAACATCACAACAATTCCCAAGCCACCAATCCAGTGAGTCAGACTGCGCCAAAACAGGATGTTGTAAGGCATCGATTCGATGTTATTCAGAATTGTAGTACCAGTAGTTGTAAAACCGGAATGTGACTCAAAAAAAGCATCAGTAAATCGTGGAATACTTCCGCTTAACCAAAAAGGAAGAGTACCCAGAAGTGTGTACAGAATCCAGATCAGCGTTACAATTAAGGCTCCTTCCCGTCTGCCTAAATAGGTTTCAGCATTTCTGCCATACAACAGCCCTGAAACACCTAATACAACCGCAAATGCAATCGTAATAAAATAATATTGTATCGAACTGAATTCACTATACACCAAAGCTACCAGAATGGGTAAAAGCAAAAAACCGGCTTCAATTAACAATAAGCCGCCTAGTACCTTGATAATCATTTTGATATTTAAATCTTTATTCATGGATTTAATTGAATATCAAACAAACCGTAAATTCGAGATTATTACTAATTGAACAGCGATTCTACCTTACGGATAGCCGACGACACACAAAATACCATCACATGATCACCGGGCAGAATCTGGGTACTTCCGTAGGCAATGCTCCCGATTCCATCACGCACAATGCCTCCAATGTTCACACTATCGGGCAGGCGGATATTTTTGATTGGTGATTTGGTGATTTTCGAACCGGGTTTGGCCAAAAACTCCACCACTTCAGCATCGGCCGAGGTTAGGCTCTTCACATCAAGTACGTCGGCATCGAGTGTAAGCTGGTAGATGTAGCTGGCAGCAATTAATTTTTTGTTTATCACACTACCAATGTCCAATTCTTCAGCCAGCTGAATGTAATCGATATTTTCCACCTCAGCCACGGTTTTTTTCACACCCAGCCGCTTGGCTTCCAGGCAGGCCAGTATATTGGCCTCTGAATTGGAAGTAGTGGCTATAAAAGCATCAATTTCCTCTATCCCTTCGGACTTGAGCGCTTCTACATTTCTTCCATCGGCATTTATAATCAGCGCATTGTTCAGACATCCCGCCAACTGATAACATTTATTCTTGTCGCGTTCCAGAATTTTTACATTAATATTATTGGGTAAATACTGAATGGTTTTCTGTGCTATGCGACTGCCTCCCATTATCATCACATTTCGAACCTGGTAATCCTTTTTTCCTGACTGTTCCCTTACAAACTCCAGATTTTCTTTCATCGTTACAAAATAGACTACATCGTTGGCCATTATCTCATCGCCGCCGCTCGGAATGATGGTAGTACCGTTTCGGTTGATGGCTACCACACGAAATTTGCCATGATCGAAGAATCCGGTATTGAATTTTTTATTGAGAATAAGCGCATTTTCGCGCAGTTTGACAGCCAGCAGAATCAAAGCTTCGTTGTGAAAACTCAGATTTTGCCTCAACCAGGTGTACTTAATCGACTCTACGATTTCCATAGCTGCCAGTTTTTCGGGCAGAATAAGGTAATCGACTCCCAGATTGGCAAAGAAATTTTTATTTTCCGGAATCAGGTATTCGTAATTTTCTATTCGGGCAAGTGTGCGCCTGGCTCCCAGATTAGTAGCCAGCATACACGAAGTCATATTTACGCTTTCGGAAGGAGTAACGGCAATGAACAAATCGGCTTTGGCTACTCCACATTCTTTCAGACTTTCGATGGATGTTGGCGAACCTGTTTTGGTCAGCAGGTCGTAATTCATCTCCAAATCGGACAAACGATTAGGGTCTTCGTCCAGTAACGTGGTGTCAAGACTCTCTTTAGCTAAAAGTTTGGCCAGGTGAGTACCCACTTCTCCGGCTCCTGCTATGATTATTTTCATCAGAATTTATTGTTTTTACAAGATAATCTGTTTATAAATTGTGGTTAGTTTTTTAGCTTTCAGCACTGTCTTGTTTGAGTGTAATTATTCCTGCAGACGATATACTTTAGTTTCGTGCGGGGCTACCTTCACTTTCAGGCGTTTGCCCGTTTTCATTGTCTGCTTGCTCCACAGGTCTTTTGCGGTATTCTTATTCGTAATTCCGAGTTTCGCCAGGTCGATATCTGCCGTTTGTTCGGTATCGGCTGTATTGAGAATGCCCAGGGCTACGTCGCCGTTTTCCAGAGGTTTTACAAAAATCTGCCATACATCCGTTTTCAGTTTTCTTTGAGCCTGTACTCCCAGGCGGTCCTGATTCACAGCTATAATATCTTTGTTGGTCAGGATGCGAGCGGTAGCTTCGTTCATATTTCTCACATCGCAGGTAATCATAAGTGGCGAAGCCATGAGGCTCCACAACGACATTTGCGATTGGTACTCGGTATCGGTGCAGCCCACTCCGCCCAGGTCCGACGATGGTGCGTCTTTTTTGCCATAAAGTCCCACCACCAGCATATCGGGATCGTTCCATCCATTGGGTCCGGCGTATTTATCCAGTTCGGCATTTATTTCCAGAATATCCAGAATACCTGCTCCATGTCCGTGAAGTTCGTGAGGTGCACTTCCCGCAGGTGCATGGCTTTTCCATTTGTCGCGTACGTCGGCAGTGGTTCGCCACAACTGTCCGCCGGTTTTCTTAGCCCAGAGCCAGGGTGCTCTGTCCCCCCATTCGCAAATGCCGAATGTGATAGCACGTCCGCTGTTTTGGAGTGCTTTTGCCATGCGCTCGTACCGGGCAATAGCAGTCTGCCAGTCGGCAGGAGCACCGCAGTAGTCGTATTTCAGGTAATCGAATCCCCACTGAGCAAAGGTTTTGGCATCCTGCTCTTCAAAGTTGAGACTGGCCGTATATCCGCCGCAGGTAAGCGGAGCAGCATCGGAGTAAATCCCTATTTTCATACCCCGGACGTGAACATAATCCACCAGCGCTTTCATTCCCGAAGGGAATTTGGCGGCATCGGCTATGATGTTGTTTCTGTTGTCGCGGCCACCCTGCCAACCGTCGTCGATAAAAATATAGATGTATCCCAGATCCCGCAAACCGGTTTCAACCATTGCATCGGCCAGGGTTTTGATATCATCTTCGTGGATATTCAGTCCGAAATAATTCCAGGTCATAAAACCCATCGGAGGAGTAGGTGCAGAGCCCCGGTGAGGTTGCGAAAAACCACTTTGCACCAGTAAGAGGGTGAGAATGAGCAATAAGGATTTTTTTGTCATGTGTTTGGGTGTTTGGGTGTTTGAATATTCAAATGTTCGATTGTTCGGATTTTTAATGTTTGGTTGATAATCAGTTTGCTGAGTGTAGTCGAAGTGTGGGTTTTCGGTTACTTTACTGTCTGCCACCGGCAGGGTTGAATTGTTAATTCCTTCATTACACCGGTTATTCTTCAACACGAATCATTTCATATATTTTCTTCTCAATACCTTCGGTGCTCAGACCGATTGAGGCGTAGAGTTCGTCGGGTGTTCCGTGTTCAATAAAGGAATCGGGAATTCCCATCCGGATAATTTCCGCCTTATAATCGTTTTCGGCCATAAATTCGAGTACAGCAGAGCCGAATCCCCCTTCTGTTGTTCCATCCTCAATGGTAATAATCTTTTTGAATTTTTTCCCAATTTGATGTAACAAGACTTCGTCGAGCGGTTTGAGGAAACGGGCATCGTAGTGAGCTATGCTCAGTCCGGTTTCTATTTCCACACGGTTGATGGCTGTTTCGGCCGGTGCAGCCATTGTTCCAATAGTAACCACAGCCATATCCTGTCCCTCTTTCAAACACTCTCCCACTCCTAAGGGCTGTTCCTGCCACTCGTTGTGCCAGTTGATGTTGAAGCCTTTGCCACGCGGGTATCGAATTACAAAAGGACCTTTACCGGGCAGCTGAGCTGTATACATCAGATTACGCAGTTCCATTTCATTTCGCGGAGCGGCAATGGTCAGGTTTGGGATGCAGCGCATATATGCCAGATCAAACTGTCCCTGATGCGTAGCACCATCGGAACCTACAATTCCGGCGCGATCAATACAGAGGATTACCGGCAGCTTCTGCAGCGCCACATCGTGAATGAGGTTGTCGTAAGCCCGCTGCATGAACGAGGAATATATGTTACAGAAGGGCACCATCCCTTCCTTAGCCAGTCCGGCCGAGAAAGTCACAGCATGTCCTTCGGCTATTCCCACGTCGAAAACCCGGGCAGGGAAACGTCTCTGCATGATAAGCATGGAGCATCCCGATGGCATGGCCGGAGTAATGCCTACTATTTTTTCATTCTGTTTGGCCAGTTCGAGCAGTGTTTTACCGAAAACATCCTGAAACAGGGGTGGTTCGGTATTATTATGGTTGCACACCAGTCGCTCACCCGTTTCAGGATCGAATTTGCCCGGAGCATGCCACAGCGTGGCCGATTTTTCGGCCGGTTCGTACCCTTTTCCCTTTGTGGTAATGAGGTGCAGTACTTTCGGACCTTTGAAATTTTTAATTTCACTCAGTATGCGCACCAGATTATTCACATCGTGTCCGTCCACCGGACCGAAATAGCGGATATTCAGCCCCTCAAATATGTTGTGTTCTTTTTGGGTAAAAACAGTTTTCAATGAGTTATTGAAGCGGATAAGGCGGTTCTTTTTTTCTTCGTCCACCAGTTTGGCTTTCCTGAAAAGATTATACGCTTTGTAACGGATTTTGTTGTAAGCTCTGGAAGTGGTAATATCCACCAGATATTGGGTAAAACCTCCGCTGATAGGGTCAATGGCCATCTGATTGTCGTTGAGAATAATCAGCAGGTCGTTCTCATCCATAGACGTATTGTTGAGTCCTTCGAATGCGAGTCCGCCCGTCATAGCGCCATCACCTATCACAGCCACCACTTTACGGTCTTCGCCCTTCATGCGGGCGGCCACAGCCATGCCCAAAGCGGCCGAAATGGAAGTAGAAGCATGCCCCACTCCGAAAGCATCGTATTCACTTTCTTCTATTTTCGGGAAACCGCTTATGCCGCCCAGCTGCCTGTTGGTGTGGAATACATCGCGCCGTCCGGTCAGTATTTTGTGTCCGTAAGCCTGATGGCCCACATCCCACACCAGGCGGTCGTAAGGCGTATTGAAAACATAGTGAAGCGCCACTGTCAA
>JAGPGR010000251.1 GCA_018055865.1 Paludibacteraceae bacterium
CAACACTTATGCATACTTTCACTGGAAGAGCGACATTCAGTGGGATATCTAAAGATTCCAAAATCAGTTACCAATCGGGAATCGATTTGACTCATGAAATTGCAGATGGTTCACGGTTTAATGAAGAAACAAAAACAAGTGGCGACTATGCTTTGTTTTTTACTGCAGCATACAAACCAACAGTTAAATTAGAATTTAAACCTGGTTTTAGAATTGCTTACAACACGAACTTTAAAGCACCGGTTATTCCATCTTTTTCTGTCAGGTATCAACTAAGTAAAATTGTTACAATCAGAGGTTCCTATGGAAAAGGATTCCGGGCTCCCGGTTTAAAAGAGATGTATCTCTACTTTGTAGATATCAATCATAATATTCAGGGTAACGAAAACCTGCTTCCTGAATATTCCGATAATTTTTATGTTTCTGTATCTGCAGAAAATAAAATTAACACTATTACCCTCAATCATGATCTGTCAGGATTTTATAATTCAATGCGCAATCTGATTACACTTGCACAACCTGATCCTGAAAATTCTTTATTCACTTATGTTAATCTTGGAAAATTTTCAACACATGGATTAAATTACCGGATCAATGGATCGTACAAGGGATTTAGTGCCGGTGCCGGAGTTTCATATACCGGTCGCTATAATATTTACAGTGATAGTGCCGATTTCGACCAGTTTATTTATAGCCCCGATTTTTCTGCAAACATACAATACCATCTCACGAAAGTGAATATAACGTTCTCAACATTTTTTAAATTTAATGGTAAATTACCTGGATATAAATTGAATGAAGATGGAACTATCACACAATTCACCAATAATAGTTACCGGTTTTTAGATGCTTCTGTCAGAAAAGGATTTTTGAAAAACAGAATTTCATTTGCTGCAGGAATTAAAAACATTTTAAATGTTACCAATGTGAATGCCATGAATGCTGCATCTGCACACAGTGCAGGTAATGATGAACAGGCTGTGGGAACAGGAAGATCATATTTTGGTAAACTCACTTTCATATTTGGCAAATGAGACAGCTGTTAGTTTACATATCACTTTTAATTTTCTTCGCTTCCTGTGAAAAGGAAGATGAAAAAGTAGTTTTACCACCTCCGGGAGAAATTACAACCATGACAGCCGCCATGGGTAATAATTATGACAATCAGGTTTATGTTGATTTTGAAACCGGACAACAGGTTAGTGTTCCATATCGTTCATACGATTTAGCATTCGAAGCATCCGAAACCGGATTCAGAGTTTACCTGAATACCGGCAAGCTAATGTTCATAGTGAATACCGGCTCAACCGATATACTTAACGCCGACACAACCGGATTGACATGGATGACAGACCCGGATCATTTGTATGATGACTCTACGGCCTTTGGTACCTGGATGGATTTTTCCGGGAATTCTTTAAACCAGGTGTTTGTTATTGATCGTGGAAGAACGGAACATTTTGGTGCCAACAGATGGAGAAAAATGCAATTACTTTCTGTTAATGCAACAGAGTACAGAATTAAGTTTGCTGCATTCAACACTCCTAATGTAACGGAGTTCGTACTACCCAAGAACTCCGATTATTCCCTCATGTATTTCTCGTTTGAGAATAACGGACAATTGGTTCAGGTTGCTCCACCCAAAAATTTATGGGATGTGGTATTCACCAAGTTTACGCACACTTATTATTCAGAACCGGTAAATTCACCATATCGGTATTATATAGTTACCGGTGCATTGCTGAACCGCTGGGCGGGATGTGAAAACACAATCATGCAACAGGATTCTACTCCGGGATTTAAATCTTTTGAGACAATAACGGGACAGGATATGGGAAATTTTCCGTTTTATAAGGAAGCTGCGATAATTGGATTTGATTGGAAACTATATGACTTTAATCTTGGTTATATAATTTATAATGATCGCTATTATGGGTTGAAAGATCCATCAGGATTCTACTTTAAAATTCGTTTCCTCGATTTCTATGATTCACTCGGTAATAAAGGAGCTTGTTTGTTCGAATATCAACGACTTTAAAATTCACACACATATATAACTTACCATGAAAAATAAATACTTTCTTACATTGCTTATTACGTTTACAGCTATTTACTTGCCGGTACAACTTTCTGCACAGCAGGTGTTTGATGTTGTTTCAATTGGTCCCGGATATACGAACCAGGCCTTTTACAGTATGGAGAATGGTGAACAGGCAAATGTATCTAACACAGATTGGGATCTTGCCTTTCAGATCACCGGATTTCAGGCTACCATTCTTGTTAATGGAAAAAATAATGTTCGTTTATTTAAGTCCGGTAAAAGCGTGAACGATTGGTCTGCATTATCAGCTGCCGATACAGTTGGGATGTTGAATCCCGGCAATGAATTATTAAATCAGGATACCAGTTGGTGGTCGGGTGCATTTAATATTACCGCCGATCCAGCCAATGGATTCGATTTAGGTTGGGGTGTGTATGATTTTGCCACGCATGCAGTTACAGGTGATTCGTTGTTTTTCATGAAGATGTCAACTGGCGAAATCAAAAAAGTATGGATTCAATCACTGATGAATAACACCTATTATTTTGCTTATGCAAATATTGATGGTTCTGCTGAGGTGAATACAACATTTAGCAAATCTGCCTTTACAGGGAAAAATTTCGGATATTACTCAATTGCTACCGGCACCACCCTCGATCGAGAGCCTAACAAGTATACCTGGGATCTTTCGTTTGCTCAATATATGTCGGCATTACCATTCCCATACAAAGTATCGGGCGTACTAGCCAACGATAGTGTTTCGGTAGCTAAAGCTTATCCTGTAGATGAACAAACAGTTACACCCTGGGGATTAACACCATCTTATTACATCAACACAATCGGATATGAATGGAAGGCTTACGATTTCAATTCAAATGCGTGGTTGATTCAGGATTCTATGGTGTTTTTTGTTACCGATAGAATGGGATTTTTATGGAAAATGGTTTTCACAGGATTTGGAGGAAGTGCAAATGGCAATTTTGAATTTCATAAGGAAAAATTATCTGCAACCGGAGTTCAGGAAAATGGCGGCATGCCTGCTTTACTGAGTGTTGCACCTAATCCTGCATCTGAGATAACTCAACTTACGCTGTACGTTAAAAATTACAATGCCGATAACAGAATTTCAATCTTTGATCTTAACGGGAAAGCAGTATTGCATCAAACATTGCCACAACAGGAAGGATTAATAACGCTTCCGGTTTCAACAGAAAACATTGTTAACGGAACCTATTTGGTGAGGTTATTGGTAGATGGTAAACTCACAATGCAAAAACTGGTTGTAGTCAAATAAGATATTATTCAGGGGAGAATAATTGAACCATCATCACTGTATAACGTGGTGATGGTTTTTATTTTAACTTAGCTTTTGTCTGTCGATGATCAGTTCAACCAGTAATCTTTCAAAAGGGAAGAAGTAGTTTTTATTTTTGATTCTCCATTGAGCAAAAGACTGAATTGGTTTTTTAAGGAACGAAGGTTTCGACCAAGCCAGCCGTTGGTAAAATTTATAATTTTCAATTTCCTTAAACTTATTGATCGGAATCCAGGGCGATCCTTTCACCACATAATCGAATTCCGCCCATTCGTTGATTCCCTGCGGCATTTGATAGCCATCTGCAATAAGCGCATCTGCAATTTCGTTGCCAGGGTATGGTTTAAAATAAAATATGCTGACTCGAAATTCAGGATTCATCTTACGTAATTCAGTTACCACACGAATTGTTTCATCCATATC
>JAGPGR010000252.1 GCA_018055865.1 Paludibacteraceae bacterium
GGACAAAAAGCATCCTGAAAACGTTTGTAAATCATTTCAACCACTTCTTCATGAAAATGATTTTCCTTCCGGAACGACACCAGATAAGTGAGCACAGAGGCTAAGACGATTTCATAATTCGTTTCCACCATCACAAACAAATCGCCCCAATCGGGCTGATGCGTAACCCTGCAATTCGAACGCAATAAATCTGTTGTAAACTGATATTTATGAATATGATGCGTCAGTTTTGCTTTCAACAACGATGGCGTTTCGGTGTAATTATCAAACTTTTGGAGCTGTAATGTATCCTCCGGGATCAAATCTATAAGTGCATTATTCCGTATTTCATCAAAAGGAATCATTTCAGACGTACGTTGCGAAAACAAACTTACGCTTACTTCTGTTTCGAGTAAACGACTCAAATCCTGCTGAATAAGTTCTGATATTTTCTGTTCGGCCTGATCAATCGATTTCCCGAGTCGTTCCATGTTAAACGAGTTCAGATACAGCTTCAGTGATTTTGATTCCACAAGATACTTGCTTTCGGCAGCATAAATCAGCTTCAGCATCCGCGAAATAGGCAAGCCATTGTTGGTAAGAAACGAAACTTCGTAACAATTCAACACATCCACTCCCATGAATGGCAAATGGTTATCTTCAATGCCATATCTCAATCTGTTCTCGGAACGGGGAATCCGGAATAACAAAGAAGCATCGTACCGCTCAGGGTACGATGCTTTCTTTCCTAATAATGTATCCTGTATTTCAAAAGTCATTTGTTATCTTTTCAGCTTAGCACATTTACGACTCAGCCATTCGCGCTCATTTTCGTCGAGTTTCTGAGCCAACGAGTCATATACTCTTTTGTGATAATTGTTCAGCCAGTCGATATCTTCGTCCGACATCATTTCCACATCAATCAGTTCTTTATCAATAGGAAACAAAGTGACCGTTTCGAATTTAAGAAATTCTCCAAATTCTGTTTTTTCGGCTTTTATCACATGTATCAGATTTTCGGTACGAATTCCATACTGATTGGTGCGGTACAAACCGGGTTCATTCGACATAAACATACCTTCCTGCAAGCTGATCGGGTTTTCGTCCATTCTGATATTTTGTGGCCCTTCGTGTACATTCAGAAAATGACCAACTCCGTGGCCGGTTCCGTGTCCGTAATTAATACCCAAATCCCACATAGCCTTACGGGCCAGAATATCGAGCTGCGAACCACGTGTTCCGGAAGGGAATTTCGCTGTAGCCAATGCTATATGTCCTTTCAGCACCAATGTGAAATCAATTTTTTGTTTCACTGTAGGCGTACCTAAAGCCACTGTACGTGTAATATCGGTAGTTCCTTCGAGATATTGACCACCCGAATCGAGCAAAAACAAGTTTTCAGGTTTAAGGGTGGAAGCCGATTCGGGCACTGCTCTGTAATGAACAATAGCACCATGAGGTCCATATCCGGCTATCGTACTGAAACTTTCGCCTTTAAAGTTTTCCTGCTTGCTACGGAATTCGTATAATTTCTGATCCACATTCACCTCGTTTAGGTTTCCCGATTTTAGATTTTCTTCGAGCCAGATAAAGAAGCGCGTCAATGCCACTCCGTCCTTTACCATTGCCTGTCGAACACCAACCATTTCAACCTCATTCTTAATACTTTTCAGTTTAAAAACAGGCGACATTGTATTTCGTTTAGGGCAAGCGGCTGGTATACTTTCGTACAATGCTCTGTTCAGTTTAGCGCCATCAATCAAAACCGTTTTCGAAATTTCGATCTGCTCCAACACTGAATAAATAGCATCATAGGCTTTGACCCGAACTTTTGCGTTGGCCAAATATGCTTTTGTATCCTCGGTAAGTTTATCCTCATCGACAAATAAAGTCACATCATTTTCTTCAACAAGCGCATAGGCAATCACAACAGGGTTGAAATCAACATCGTTGCCTCTGATATTGAACAACCATGCTATATCGTCCAACGCCGACATTACAAAAACCTGCGCACGTAATTTTGCCATTTCGGCACGTGTAGCTGCTATTTTATCGGTAGTGGATTGTCCACTGTATTTAAGATCAAAAACATAGAACGGCTTTTTGGGCAATGCTGGTCGATCTGTCCATACTTCTTTCATCACATCAACCGAAACTAAATCAATTCCAACAGTTTCGAGTTCTGACTTCATGGCTGCATAAGCATTGACCGAAAACATCTGGGCATTTACGGCCACTTTTTCTCCCGGCTTCAGGGTATCTATCAACCAGGGAATAATATCAGCAGTTTCGGGCAATCCCATTTTCATCAAGTCCATCCCCGAACCCTTTAATTCTTCTTCACCCTGCAAAAAATAGCGTGAATCGGTCCATAAACCTGCTTTTGTCAAAGTCACAACCGCAGTACCGGCCGATCCAGTAAATCCTGATATCCAAACACGTTCTTTCCAGTAGTCGGCTATATATTCACTGGCATGAGGGTCGGTACCCGGAATGATACATGCTGACACTCCTGCTTTCCTCATTACATCTCTGAGCGATGCTATTCTTTCGTTTATTGCTGCCATATTTTATTTATTTTTCTACAAAAATAGCAATTAGTTTTATATTCGTTTCATTTGCGTCCAATAAATTATCGGAACAGCTGTATTCAATTGTGAATTAAATTCTGCTTTATAAATGAACAATGGCAGACAGAGTTTGTTTGAAAAATATATTCATTTTACAATACAAATTATCATGGCTGAAAAACATTCAATAAAAACGAGCTGGAAAGGTGGTTTGGCCTTCGAAGCCGATATAAACGGGCATAAATTAATGATGGATGCTCCTGTAGAAGGTGGCGGACAAAATTCAGGTCCCGGTCCAAAAAGATTGCAATTAGCAGCGCTTAGTGGCTGCACAGGAATGGATGTGGTTTCTATACTTCAGAAAATGCGTGTAGATTTCACAGCTGTTGACATCGAAGTTCAGGGCGACGTTACTGACGAGCATCCGAAACATTATGAAAAAATGCATGTCATTTACACCATTACAGGCAAAAACCTACCCATGGATAAACTCGAAAAGGCAGTAAAAATGTCGGAAGAAACCTATTGTGGAGTGGGCGCATTGTATCGCAAAGCCATAGAAGTAACTTCCGAAATAATTGTTGTAGAGGAATAAAGGAAATAATATCTTTAAGGCTAAGAGACCGGAATCACTTCTGTCCCAGCAGCTCGCGGGCATTTTGCAAAGCTGCCTGCGTAATATTTTTGCCACTCAGCATTTGAGCAATCTCTGTAACTCTCTCTTCATTCGATAGCTTCACTATTCGCGTCTGGGATTGTTCACCCGAATCGTCTTTGAACACACGATAATGGTGAGCACTTTTGGCAGCTATTTGTGGCAAATGAGTAATGGTGATGACCTGCATTTCTTTGCTCATTGTTTGCATAATTTCGCCAACCCTATGCGCAATTTCGCCCGAAACTCCGGTGTCAATTTCATCAAAAATAATGCTTGGCAAATCGGTTTTATTGGCGATTAACGACTTGATTGACAACATAAGTCGAGACATTTCACCTCCCGAAGCCACCATTTGCACGGGTTGTACATCGCGGTTTTTGTTGGCCGAAAAAAGAAAACTGATTTCATCCGTGCCATTGGGTAAAAAATCAGGAACTTGCCGCACGTCCACTTTAAACTGTGCATTTACGATCCCCAACTTCACCAACTGACCCACCATATATTTCTCAATCGGTTGAACCGCTTTTTTACGGCTCTCTGTCAACTG
>JAGPGR010000253.1 GCA_018055865.1 Paludibacteraceae bacterium
GAGTAGCCACTGCCTGAGCTGCTTTGGCAAAACGAAGAATTTTTTCTTCCACATCTTCCGGAATGGAACTGTCATCCAAATCCTGCACATCGTGGCCGTAGATGCCGAATGCCGGCAAGCCCTTCTGAGCGTGAGCTGCCAGTACTGCTGCCAGGTACACTGCTCCAGGACGTTCTGTACCGTTGAAGCCCCAAACTGCTTTCGGATAGTGCGGATTCATATCCATGGTCTCCGAACCGTAGCACCAGCATGAGGTGACAGTAATGGTGGATCCGACACCCTCACGTTCGAATTTAGCTGCGCAGGCGGCACTTTCACCTACACGGCCGATGGTAGTGTCGGCAATGACACATTCCACAGGGCTGCCATCTCCATTTCTGAGGTTTGAACTGATGAGTTGTGCAACAGATTTTGCCAAATTCATGGTTTTTTCTTCGAGGCTTTCACGAACTCCTCCCTGACGAGCATCAATGGTGGGACGAATTCCAATTTTTGGGTAGATTTTCATATTGACTTTTATTGAGTATTTAAATGAGTATTTATTCTAAGATTTTTGCTGATTTTTACTTTTTAAGAAAATTCATTAAAACGATTCCCTGACAATTACATTCGTAGGAAGGTAAGTCTGAACGGGTTTATTCGAAAGTATAAAATCGGCAGCCATCGATCCCATTAATCTGAAATCGACGCTGATACTTGTAATCCCGTTGGCCGCTACAACCTCGTAAATCGGATTGTCGTTGTAGGCAATAATGCCGGCCTCAATTCCGGGTGTAAAGTTTTCTTGGCGGAAACTTTTTACTATGTTCACCACGTCCGATTGCTTGATGGCTATGTACAGATGTTTTTTTTCTACAGTTGAATTTTCAGTGAATTCGTCGGTAATCCCGTAGCTGAATTGATAATCCTTGCAGAATTTTACAAAATACTCTATACTGCTTTTCGGATGTTTGTGTGATTTATTGAAAACAAAAACTAATTTTTCGTATTTCTCAAGTTTGTTTTCAATTGAGGCCAATGCATTGTAAAAATTCTCATCAAAATTCTGACAAATATAAGAGTAATCTTGTTTGTCGAATTTTCCAAAATCCAGCAAAAGTAATCGCTGCGGATTGATACCCTTAAGCGCTTCGGAAAAAGTGTCGTTGCTATAATTCATTACTACATATTTGCTGTAACGGCCGCAGGATTCTTTTATGATTGTGTTGAAAAGAGCTTCGTTGTATTGATGAAACCACAAATCAATACGGTAAGCCAGTGGGAGCTTTTGCCTGAAACTGGTGTAAAGCGCTTCTTTGAATTGAGAATACTCATCCAGTAATATTAGAATATCGGTTGTTGAGGTTGTTACGAAATAACTTTTACCCTGGTTGGAGTCGATTAAACCTCTCTCTTTCAGAAGCTTGAATGCCTTGAAAACAGTATCGCGCGAAACGCGATGTTTCCGGCTCAGAAAATTGATGGAAGGCAGTTTATCACCTGCTTTCAATTCGTTGACTGTTATAGCTTCCTGAATATAGCCTGCCAACTGCTTAACTTTCGTGAGCTTATGATCAAATTGTAAACCCATACCAACTGTGCTGTACTTTGCTGAATCAAAGGTATTGATGTTCGGATGAATAAGAAAATGAATTTACATGTTGTAAAACATGAAATTTGGGATTTTAAATCAAATTAACGATTGAGAAATTTAATATTTCGTGAAAATAGAATAGCTTTGGCGAAAACTTGAATATCATTTTTAAAAAATTTCCAAATATGCTGAAAGGAATATCACCACTGTTAAGTCCGGAATTGCTGGCTGCTCTCTGCCGGATGGGGCATGGCGATGAAATTGTGTTGGCTGATGCGCATTTTCCTGCCCATACGTTGAATCCAAATGTAATTCGTGCCGATGGACTTCGCATCCCGGAATTACTGGCAGCCATTTTACCGCTGTTTGAGTTGGATAGTTATGTGCCGAATCCGATAATCATGATGGCTCCGGTTGAAGGTGATGAACTTGACCCTCAAGTGGAACTATCCTACATGGAAAAAATTCAACAAAACTGTCCTTCAGCCAATCATGTAAAGCGAATTGATCGGTTTGAATTTTACGAAAGAACCAAATCCGCTTTTCTTGTACTTGTGACAGGTGAAACAGCCAAATATGGGAATATAATTCTGAAAAAAGGGGTTATACCTGTAAGGTGAGAAATTGAATGATGTGTAACTTTTAGTTGATTTAACCTTTTTATTTGTTCATCCCACATCCCTTTAGCTGTTTTTTAAAAAAAAAGTTGTATATTATTGATATACAGCTTTTTTACTTTTCATTTTGTGGAGCGTGTGGAATTTGTACTCACTTAATTTTAGTATGAATTTCAAAATGTTAAACCTGCTAAATCTGAATGTACTGTTTCTTACCAGAAATAAGGCGACATTGGTTCGCTTAACTCCCAGTTTATGCTCTTTTGCTTTTGATCCTTTATAGCTTTTAAGCTTTTAAATTTCAAAAAAAAACACATAAAGACATCGTTTTATTTAATCGATTTGGATTTGGTATTAAATCGTATTATTTGAATGTAGTGACTTTAACTTTGTCGGTCCGGTTGCTATATTCTTTGGTGAAATACGGGGTGGTTATTTCCACATCGGCCGGATAGCGGTTGATAAGCTCCAGCTGATGGAGCAGGTGGCTGTCGTGTAAGAGATGAAATACCACTTTGAACCGCGTTTGCTCAATAGCTTTCAGGTTTTCGGCGTAGAGGACCTGGCGTTCGTCATCGGTGTAGAGCTCGTACATGCTTTCACCGGCAGGATTGGCTATATGGCGGTCAGGCTTCATTATCCCGAGCACGTGAGTAGTTATGAGCAAATAGATATCATCCACCATGTTTTCGAGGGTAGGTATCATCAGGCAGGGGTCATCGTTGCCGTCGAGAGAGCGGAGCACAAGTGCCGGGCGGCTGTTTTCGGTCAACAGAATAACATGCGTTGGGTAAATTCCACCATCGTTAGAGTGAGGATGTCCAACCAGAATGGTTGCTGTAGTGGTTGCCATAATGAATAAATGTGTTTTTCGGATAAAGTTTTGTTTTTTTCTGCCGGCCTTAGGGGGAGTAGCCACCGTGTGCCGGTATGGTTGCTTACTGCTAACCACCGACAAATATAACATATTTAGTCATAGATGGTAACCTATGGGTATTATTTTTTTTGTTTCGGAGAATGCCGTATTCCCGAATTAATAGCGGTTATTTTCGATTACTTCGACTTTGCTCACTGACCGCAGGTGCCATCTGAAGCGGCAATGCCTCCAAGGCGCTCCCGATACTGACAGCCGAGCCTCCTGCCCCCTTCTTTTTCCATCATTGAGAAATAATCTTCTCAAAAAAATGCTTTACAATTAAAAATGTATTATTTTTGTAAGTTAGATAGTGAACGTTAGAAAATGGCAAAACAAATATACAAACACCTGAACAGCATCAATTCGCCGGATGACCTGAAAAAGATGGACAAGGAAGAATTACCGGTTGTATGCCAGGAACTTCGTGATTTTATAATAGATGAGGTAGCTAAAAATCCGGGACATCTGGGCTCCAGCCTGGGTGTGGTGGAATTGACAGTGGCGCTTCACTATGTTTTCAATACGCCTTACGACCGCCTGGTGTGGGATGTGGGCCATCAGGCTTACGGACACAAAATACTGACCGGACGGCGCGATGTATTCCACACCAACAGGCAGATGGGCGG
>JAGPGR010000026.1 GCA_018055865.1 Paludibacteraceae bacterium
CAGCAATAGCCAGCAATATACCCAGGAAGAAAAGAATGCTCGGGAGGTCAATTCGGGTCAAAACACTAACCAGGGTTCTCCTGTTCTGTTCTTCGTCCTTTCCGGTGTGATGACGGTGCATTATTTCTGTCACTATCCACAAAACACCCACTCCCAACATCATACCCATAAATGGGGGTAAATGAGTTAATGTTTTGAATATTGGCACCATAATTAACATCGAAACCCCCAAAATCAATACAAAAACCTGTTGGTTTCGGGAAAGCATTTTATACGATTCGGTAGCTACCGCCGGGCGTTTAACATCCCCTTTCATGGTGAATGACAACACAATTAAAGGTACAGCCAGACTGACTAAGCTTGGTAAGAAAAGCCCTTTCATGATGTTGAAAGCAGAAATCTGTCCTCCAATCCAAAGCATAGTGGTTGTAACATCACCGATTGGTGTCCAGGCACCTCCGGCATTGGCTGCTATCACCACTATACCCACGTAAAATAATCGGGTATCGTGATCTTTTATCAATTTACGGAGAAGCGAAACCATTACGATGGTAGTGGTCAGGTTGTCCAGAATTGCCGACATGAAGAACGTCAAAAGCCCAATAATCCACAGAAGAGATTTTTTGTTGGTCTGAGTGATTCTACTGGTTATCACCTCAAAACCGTTGTAGCTATCGATGAGCTCAACAATGGTCATGGCTCCCATCAGGAAGAACAGAATGCTCGATATATCGCCCAGATGAAGTAATAATTCTTCGTTCACATGATGCGTATCGGTATTGAACAAGATATAAATCGTCCAGCAGATAACGCCGGTTATCAGAGCCGAAGCTGTTTTATTGATTTTGATGTTGTGCTCAAAAGCAATGGCAGCATAGCCGATTACAAAAACAGTAATTATTAGTGCTATCATACATTTTTTTAAAAATATTCTAAAAAGTCAGGATAAAAATTTCAGAACATTACTTTAAGGGTTGTTTTTATATTTATTTTTTCTAATTCATCAAAAGAACTAACCAACGTATGTTTGGTAGAATTGAGTGTTACCTGTATTTTTAAAAAAATTAATCCAGTTTCAGTACTGCCAGAAATGCTTTTTGTGGGACCTGAACATTGCCGATTTGTTTCATCCGTTTTTTCCCTTTTTTCTGTTTTTCGAGCAATTTTCGTTTCCGGGTCACGTCGCCACCGTAGCATTTGGCTGTCACGTCTTTGCGCACTGCTTTGATGGTTTCGCGGGCTATGATTTTGGCGCCGATAGCAGCCTGTACGGCTATATCAAACTGCTGACGCGGAATGAGTTCGCTCAGCTTCTCACACATGCGGCGGCCGAGCGATGTGGCATTATCAAAATGTATCAGTGATGACAAAGCATCCACGGGTTCGCCGTTCAGCAGAATATCCAGTTTCACAAGTTTTGACGGACGCCAGCCATTCATGTGATAATCAAATGAAGCGTAACCTTTGGAAATGCTTTTCAGTTTATCGTAGAAATCAAAAACGATTTCGCCCAGCGGCAGGTCGTAAATAATCTCAATGCGGTTGCCCGAAACATATTCCTGTTTGATCAATTCGCCGCGTTTACCCAGACAGAGGGTCATTATTTGTCCTATGTAGTCTGTTCGGGTGATAACGGAGGCTCTGATATAGGGTTCTTCAATAGTTTCGATAGCCATAATATCAGGTAGTCCGGCAGGATTGTGTACTTCTATCAAGTCTCCTTTTTTGGTATGCACTTTATATGAAACGTTGGGCACCGTGGTTATTACATTCATATCAAACTCCCGATCCAGTCTTTCCTGAATTATTTCCATGTGAAGCAATCCCAGAAATCCGCATCGAAAACCAAAACCGAGTGCAACAGAGGATTCGGGCTCAAATGTAAGCGAAGCATCATTCAGCTGCAATTTCTCCAGCGACGAGCGCAAATCTTCAAAATCTTCAGCTTCGATGGGGTAAACGCCTGCAAAAACCATCGGTTTTACTTCCTCAAAACCCGATATAGCCTTATCACAAGGGCGTTTCACATGCGTAATCGTATCGCCCACTTTCACTTCTTTGGAAGTTTTGATTCCCGAAATAATGTACCCAACATTACCGGCTTCAAGGGTCTCGGTGGGCGACATGTCCAGTTTCAGAATGCCAATTTCATCCGCATTGTACTCTTTACCGGTATTGACAAATTTCACCAAATCGCCTTTTTTTATCGTTCCGTTTTCTATTTTCATGTAGGCAATAATGCCGCGGAATGAATTGAACACCGAATCGAAAATCAGCGCCTGAAGCGGTGCATCGGGATTGCCCTTTGGAGCCGGAATTCGTTCAGCGATTGCAACCAGAATTTCATCAATTCCCATCCCCGTTTTTCCGCTGGCCCGTATGATTTCTTCCGGTTTACAACCCAGTAAATCAACTATTTGGTCTTCCACTTCTTCGGGCATAGCGCTGTCCATATCCATTTTATTCATCACCGGAATTATTTCCAGGTCGTGCTCGATGGCCATATAGAGATTGGATATTGTCTGTGCCTGAATGCCCTGTGTTGCATCAATAATAAGCAAAGCCCCTTCGCAGGCAGCTATGGAACGCGATACCTCGTAGGAAAAATCCACGTGTCCCGGAGTGTCTATCAGATTGAACGTGTAAATCTCGTCTTTGTATGGAAATTTCATCTGTATAGCGTGACTTTTGATGGTAATACCCCGTTCACGTTCCAGATCCATGTTGTCAAGTATCTGTGCCTGCATTTCCTTACCGAAAACGGTCTGCGTATTTTCAAGCAGACGGTCGGCAAGGGTACTTTTACCATGGTCAATATGTGCTATGATGCAAAAATTTCGTATCTTATTCATCTGTAATAAACTATCTTTTCCGAATTGAGAGTACAAAATTAAGAAAAAAACTTCATTTGTTTGCATTTCTGCCTTAACTTAAAGTGAATGATGTGCAATAAGTGAAAACAAGAGTCATGTTGACTTTTTTTTATGAAAACGGCAAAAAATTAAACCTTCGGAAAAATACTTCCTGTAATTTATAAAATGACAATACCCGTAGTTTTAGCTACGGGTATTGTAAGTATGTTCTGACAAAAGAATCAGTTGTTATTCAAATTCATCGTCGTCAAATTCTACAGGCGTGTATTCCTGAGTAGAAGTGTCAGAAGTTTTTTCGGCGTTTTTTTCATTTGGGAAAAATTTATCCAGTGCCAGTAGCACAAAGTAAAAAACGGTCATAAAAATGAATACTCCGGCAATACCTATTCCGGAAATTTCTAAGGCTTTATAAAAATCTGGACTCATAGTTTTCTGTGTTTTAAGCAAATAATGGAACTAACATTAAAATAATACCACCTACAATTACAGAACCAATCTGTCCGCCTACGTTGGCGCTGATGGCAGGCATAAGCAGGAAATTGTGTGGATCTTCTTTCTGACCCATGCTGTGGATTACACGTGCCGACATCGGGAATGCAGAAATACCGCAAGCACCGACCATAGGATTGATTTTCTTATCTTCCTTCAGGAATAGATTCATTGCTTTGGCAAACAATACACCACCGGCAGTATCAAATACAAAGGCAAAAATTCCTAATCCCAAAATTTTAATCGTATCTATCGTTACAAATCGTTCACCGGTCATAGTGCTTGCAATGGTAATACCCAGCAGGATTGTAACCAGATTTGCCAGCTCTTTCTGAGCCGTTTGCGATAAACTGTTCAGCACGCCACACTCACGTATCAGATTACCGAACATCAAAAATCCAATCAACGCCAGCGATGAAGGTGCTATCAATCCGGCTAAAATGGTTACCATGATGGGAAATAAAATTAATGCCGTTTTTGACACTTTTTTGTTGGCTTCAGATGACATGCGCATCAGTCTTTCCTTGCGGGATGTAAGTAATTTGACCACAGGAGGCTGAATGATTGGCACCAGCGCCATATATGAATAGGCGGCTACTGAAATGGGTCCCAGCAAATTAGGTGCAAGGATGGACGATACAATGATGGAGGTAGGACCATCGGCGGCACCGATAATACCGATTGATGCAGCTTCTTTCAGGCTGAAACCTACTGCAGTGGCAAATACCATCGTTACGAATATACCAAACTGAGCAGCTGCACCAAACAGCAGCAGCGAGGGACGTTGGAAAAGGGGCGAAAAGTCAATCATCGCACCAATGGCCACAAAGATGAGCAATGGAAAGACTTCAGTAGCAATACCTGCTTTGAAAAATACATCCAAAGCTCCTTCCAGAGCTTTGCCTGTCGAAGGATCGATTTGGGTAAGAGCGGCCGATAAGGGAATGTTGACCAGTATGGCACCAAAACCCATTGGCAATAGAAGTGTTGGCTCGTACTGCTTTTTGATGGCCAGAAAGATAAGTGTCAATCCTACTGCAATCATAACCAGATTTTGCCAGGTCATGCCCGAAATAGCGGGAAACAATTGTGAAAGTTCCATGATTTGTTGTTTAATAAATTATGATTTTGTTTTTATTTTTATAATATGAAATTGTCCGGTTTACCGGCTTTCGTTATTTTCGTTTATTTATCTTAATGTCAAATTGATAACAGGGTTTTATAATTCTTGAGGTCAAAATATATCTTCGCGGGGATACTTTTCTTCTACCTTGCTGAAAAGGTATGAAGCAATAGTTCCCACAATAAACAGAATCAAACAAAAAATCAATGCTCCTCCAAAACTTAAACCGGTTTTTTCGAGCCCTTCGGCGTTGAATGCCGGAAAAACGATTGTTGGAAAAATGGCTAGCGATGAACCAATGACCATACCAAGAATAAAATGGTACATTCCGGAATAATACTTCCGGAATAAATAAGCTGCCAGTTTGGCAAATAACAGTACACAAACTATGGCGCCAACAGCCAGTGGGATAATGGTTGCCATATCTCCGTTTTTGATTCCCGAAGCCATTTTGTCGTAAAGCCCGAAATAGATCAGAAAATTGGAAGGACTCATGCCGGGTACTATCAGCCCCAGACCAATGAGTGCGCCAGAACCAACCCATGCCGGAATGCTCGGTGCAATGTTCATCAGTTGCTGCTCACCTATCATCATCAGAGCAAAAATCAATACCGTAGAAGCCATCATTATTACAAGATCCTTCGTTTTACGGCCTTGCTTTCCTGCAGTTTTGTACAGCGAAGGAAAAGTACCTACCACAAACCCCACAAAAAGGCAAATAAATTGCGCTACGTATTTGCCGAAAGCTTTTTCCACAACTATCGAAAACAGAAAAATTCCAATCAATAGTCCTATGCCAACCGGCAGAAAAAACCAGAAATTCTTTACAAAATCATGTTTGAGATTTGCCAGAAATTTTAGTAAGCGGTCGTACACACCGAATATTACAGCCATCACACCACCCGACAATCCGGGCAGAATAAATCCTATCCCGATAATAATACCTTTTACCAGTCTGATAATCCAGTCATTAACCGGATTTCTTTTGTTGAAAGTTTTTACGGTCAAATTTGTTGATGCCTGGCTTTCTGTCACCATATTATATTGCTAGAACTTTAATGAAAGAGTAATAGGGTGTGAAATTTATTTTTGTTGACCTTTTTTAAAGTCTTCTACTTTTTCCTGAAGTTCTTCTATTTCTTTTTTATCGGAAATCACTATCGAAAGAAGTATGGAGAGGGTAAGCGTGGAGATGATAACCACCAGCGATAACCAGGAGTGACTTGCAAAAAAGGCAGCAATCGGGTGAAAAAATCCGAGAAGCATTTTGGCTCCGATAAAGAACAGGATAAAACTCACTCCATGTTTCAGGAAGCGGAACATACCCATAATGCCTTTCAGAGCAAAAAACAGGGAAATCAACCCCATTACAGCAAACACATTGGAGGTGATGGCCAGAAAATTTTCTTCAGACAATGTAAGTACTCCAGAAGCACCTTCCTTGATCACACCAATAATAGCGGGAATGGAATCTACGGCAAATAGCACGTCGGTAGAGCCAATCACAAGCAGTACCAACAAATTCATCGTGATGAATGTTGTTCCGTCGTGTTTGGTGAAAAAATGTGTAGAATGAGTATCCGGGTCAACAGGGAAAATCTTCGAAGCTGCTTTGTATAAAAAATTTGTTTTCGGATCTACAGAATCTTCACTGTCCTGAAATGCCATTTTGAAAGCTGTCCAAACCAATATCAACCCGAAGATGTAGATAACCCAGTGAAAACGTTCCACTAACTCCATACCCACAAGGATGAACAAAATTCGAAGAATAATGGATAAAACAATCCCCATTTTCAGCAACTTTGGCTGATTGTGGGGTGCAACTGCCATCATAGAGAAAATCATAATGAAAACAAATAGATTATCTACTGAAAGTGAATACTCGGTAAGGTAACCGGCAATGAATTTCATGCCCATCACATGAGCCGTATTTCCGGGAGTTTCGGGATTTTGCGGAAAGAAGAAAAAGAGCGAGGCTCCGAAAAGTAAAGCGATACTAATCCAGGCAGCAGTCCATTTCAGCGAAGTCTTTACTGAAATTTCTCCTTTACGGTGGTCGGTAACGTATAAATCAATAAAAAACACAATAAAGAAAAGAGCAATAAAAATAGTCCAATAGAGAGTCATCGTGTCCATAAAAGGTGATAGTTTAAGGGAAATAAATAAAGTTAAATGAAGTTTCAGATTGTTTACAAAAAATCTCTGCAAAAGTACTACTTTAATTTAGTGCTAGAAAATAAAAAGTTAAGTTTTTTGAACTTTACAACGACTTAAAAATCAGCAAAATCAATCGGTGATAGTATGATAATAGATGTTGTGACGTAATATTGTCGGAGCGGGTTAAAATTTGTACCTTTGCAAACTATTTTTTTTTGACCAACACCGGAATGCCTAAACAAGGAAATATAATTATAAAGGGAGCACGGGTTCACAACCTGAAAAATATCGACCTGGAAATACCACGCAATAACCTGGTGGTAATTACCGGGTTATCAGGTTCCGGAAAATCATCTCTGGCTTTCGACACACTTTACGCCGAAGGCCAAAGACGCTATGTGGAAAGTCTTTCATCGTATGCCAGGCAATTTCTGGGCAGAATGGCAAAGCCTGAAGTGGATTTTATCAAAGGAATTCCGCCGGCAATAGCCATTGAGCAAAAAGTAAATTCTCGAAATCCACGCTCTACCGTGGGCACTTCCACCGAAATTTACGATTACATCAAGCTGCTCTATGCCCGCATTGGTAAAACGTTTTCACCCGTTTCGGGCGAGGAGGTGAAAAAACATGAAACGGAAGATGTAGTTCAGGCAGTACTGGGCTATCCGGATGATACAAAACTGATGGTGCTTGCACCGGTTAAACACATAAAAGGGATTTCTGCCGAAGAGAGACTGAGCTTGTTTTTGCAGAATGGTTACAGCCGTATGACGTTAGATGGTGAAGTATTTCAGATAAGCGAACTGCTAAAAGATCCTGCAAGGCTGCAAAGTAGAAAAAATATCTGTTTACTGATTGACCGATTGTCTGTTGACCGCACACTCGCAGGTATTAGCCGCCTGACGGATTCGGTCGAAACCGCATTTCTGGAAGGAAAAGATGTTTGTGCAGTACAGCTATTCACCGGCAACGAAACAAGAGTATTGCATTTTTCCAAGGCTTTCGAAGCTGACGGAATGAACTTCGAATTGCCAAATGAACACATGTTCAGTTTCAATAATCCGCTCGGAGCATGCCCCATCTGCGAAGGATTCGGTAAAGTTATAGGCATTGACGAGGATCTGGTAATTCCCAATAAATCACTTTCGGTGTACGAGGATGCTATCGTTTGCTGGCGTGGCGAAGTGATGAGCGAGTGGAAAAAAATACTGATACACCATGCCGATCAGTTTGATTTCCCCATTCACAAACCATTTATCGAACTAAGTGATGAGCAACGCGAACTGCTCTGGACCGGCAATTCGTATTTCGAAGGACTGAATGCGTTTTTCAAAATGCTGGAAGACAATCAGTATAAAATTCAATATCGGGTTATGCTGGCTCGTTTTCGTGGAAAAACCGTATGCCCTGATTGCAAGGGTACCCGTCTGAAAAAAGAGGCAAATTATGTGAAAGTGGGTGGAAAATCCATTACAGAATTAGTTCAAATGCCCGTTTCGAAGTTGAATGATTTCTTTGAAAATATAGATTTGGACGAACATGATGCGCTGGCCGCCAAAAGATTGTTGATTGAAATCAAAAACAGAGTAAAATTCTTACTCAATGTCGGATTGAACTATCTCACACTCAACCGGCTTTCCAATTCACTTTCCGGGGGCGAAAGTCAGCGAATCAATCTGGCCACTTCACTCGGAAGCAGTCTGGTAGGTTCGCTTTACATTTTGGATGAGCCTTCTATCGGCCTTCATTCACGCGATACTCACCTGCTTATCGGAGTTTTACACCAGTTGCGTGATTTAGGCAATACAGTGGTAGTGGTAGAGCACGACGAGGAAATAATGCGTGCCGCCGATTACATCATAGATATTGGACCCGGTGCCGGACGCGCCGGCGGAAATGTGGTATGGCAGGGGATGCCCCCTAAATACCCCAATGGAGACTTTTTGCCTGTTACCGATTCTTTCACTCTAAAGTATTTATTAAAACAGGAAAAAATTGAACTTCCGCTTCATCGGCGCAAATGGAACAATTACATCGAAGTGCTTGGCGTACGTGAAAACAACCTGAAAGGAATCAGCGTAAAGTTCCCCTTATCTGTGATGACCGTAGTGACAGGAGTGAGCGGATCCGGAAAATCTTCGCTGGTGAAAAATGTACTTTATTCGGCTTTGAAAAAATATTATGGCGGTGTGGCCGATAAAACCGGCCAGTTTGGCTCTTTACGCGGCAGTATGCATTTGGCCAAAGATATCGAATTTGTGGATCAAAACCCCATTGGACGTTCTACGCGCTCCAATCCGGTGACCTACATCAAAGCTTACGACGAAATCCGGAAGATTTTTTCGGATCAACAGCTCTCAAAACAAATGGGCTACTCAGCTTCACATTTCTCATTCAATACACCTGGAGGACGTTGCGAGGAGTGCCAGGGCGAAGGAACGGTAACAGTAGAAATGCAATTCATGGCCGATTTGGTGCTGGAGTGTGAACATTGTCACGGCAAGCGATTCAAATCGGACATTCTTGAAGTGAATTACCGGGATAAAAATATTTTCGAAGTACTCGATATGACTGTAAATCAGGCAGTCGAATTTTTCTCGGAGGGAACCGGAAATACCGAAAAACGAATTATCAGAAGACTGAAACCGTTACAGGAAGTAGGAATCGGGTATGTGAAACTCGGACAATCATCAAGCACCCTTTCGGGCGGCGAAAGTCAGCGTGTAAAATTAGCATCATTCTTAGCCAACGAAAAACCGGAGCCAACTATTTTTGTATTCGACGAACCGACTACTGGTCTGCATTTTCACGATATAAAAACCCTCTTGACTGCTCTTAATGCTTTGATTTCGAAGGGACATTCGGTCATTATCATCGAGCATAATCTGGAAGTGATCAAATGTGCCGATCACATTATTGATATCGGACCCGAAGGTGGTGAAAAAGGGGGAAATATCGTATTTGAAGGAACTCCGGAGGAATTGGTAAATTGCGATTGTTCCTACACCGGGAAATTTCTGAAAGGAAAAATTTAATCCGTTTTATTTTTTTTCAAAGAATGGACGTGTGTTGACTGCAGAACATCGAAATGTCAGGCTGTTCCACGCTATTCATATCGATGTTAAGTTTAATAGCCGCAATACCAAGCAATTCTAAATAAAAAACAAAAAAGCAGATAACTAAAATATTTTATTTTCTAAATTTTATAATGTTAAATAAAAAATTTATCTTTGTAAAATCTTAATAAACAATTAATCCTATGATAATTACGGCCAAATAGGCTGAGACATAAATTTTCATAAAAACAAAAATTTATTTTAAACAAAAAATACATGTATGAGTAACGTAAAAAGAGTCTATACCTTTGGTAACGGAAAAGCTGAAGGTAAAGCAGATATGAAAAATCTGCTCGGGGGCAAAGGTGCAAACCTTGCTGAAATGAATTTGATTGGGGTGCCGGTTCCTCCCGGATTTACCATTACAACAGATGTTTGTACTGAATACTTCGAATTGGGAAAAGAGAATGTGGTAGAATTGCTCAAACCTGAAGTTGAAAGAGCTATTGCCGGAGTTGAAGAACTTATGAACTCCAAATTCGGTGATGTAGAAAATCCGCTGCTAGTATCCGTTCGTTCGGGTGCTCGCGCTTCAATGCCCGGTATGATGGACACAATTCTGAACCTCGGACTGAATGATAGCGTGGTGGAAGGAATGACCCGAAAAACCGGCAATCCGCGCTTTGTTTGGGATTCGTATCGTCGCTTTGTGCAAATGTACGGTGATGTTGTGCTCGGCATGAAACCTGAAAACAAAAATGACCACGATCCCTTCGAACTGATAATCGAAGAAATTAAAGAAGAAAAAGGCGTTGACTTAGATACCGAACTCTCAGTTGACGATCTGAAAGAAATGGTTGCCCGGTTTAAGGCTGCCGTAAAAAATCAAACCGGACATGATTTCCCTGAATCTGCTTACGAACAACTTTGGGGTGCTATTTGCTCCGTATTCGACTCATGGATGAACGACCGCGCCATTCTTTACCGCAAAATGGAAGGAATACCAGCAGAATGGGGCACTGCAGTGAATGTGCAGGCCATGGTTTTCGGTAATATGGGCGATACTTCGGCCACCGGAGTATGCTTCTCACGCGATGCCGCCACCGGCGAAGATCAATTCATCGGTGAATACCTCATTAATGCACAGGGCGAAGATGTGGTAGCCGGAATCCGTACACCGCAGCAAATTACCAAACTCGGCTCACAACGTTGGGCTGAACTTGCCGGTGTTACTGAAGAAGATCGCTTAGCCAACTATCCTTCCATGGAAGAAGCTATGCCCGAAATCTACATAGAGCTGGATGCCATTCAGACAAAGCTGGAAAATCACTACAAAGATATGCAGGATATGGAATTTACCGTTCAGGAAGGTAAACTCTGGTTTCTCCAAACCCGTAACGGAAAACGTACCGGTTCAGCCATGGTTAAAATAGCCATGGACATGCTGAAACAAGGTATGATTGATGAGAAAACAGCTTTGTTGCGTGTCGATCCTATTCGTTTGGACGAATTGCTTCACCCGGTTTTTGATAAAAGTGCACTGAATTCGGCCAAAGTCGTAGCCAAAGGATTGGCAGCATCTCCGGGTGCAGCTACAGGTCGTGTTGTTTTCAATGCCGATGACGCTGCCGAATGGGCTGCCCGTAAGGAAAAAGTAATCATGGTACGTGTGGAAACTTCGCCCGAAGACTTAGCCGGTATGGCTGCTGCAGAAGGCATCCTGACTGCACGTGGTGGTATGACCTCGCACGCGGCAGTGGTAGCACGCGGTATGGGTAAATGCTGTGTTTCGGGAGCCGGAACGCTGAAAATCGACTACGTGAACAAACAAATGATTGTTGACGAACTTGTAATAAAAGAAGGCGATTATATTTCTCTCAACGGATCTACAGGCGATATTTATCTCGGTCAGGTACAAACGAAAGAAGCCGAGCTTGATGCCGATTTTGCCGAATTGATGGAAATATCCGAAAAATATACCCGTATGAGTGTACGTACCAATGCTGATACTCCCGAAGATGCACAGCGAGCACGTGGCTTTGGAGCTAAAGGAATCGGTCTTTGCCGTACCGAGCACATGTTTTTCGAAGGTGCACGTATCAAAGCTATGCGCGAAATGATTCTATCATCAACAGTTGAAGGTCGCAAAAGAGCGCTTGATAAATTACTGCCTTTCCAGCGTACCGACTTCGAAGGTATTTTTGAAGCCATGGCAGGTTTTGGTGTAACAATCCGTCTGCTCGACCCGCCTTTGCACGAGTTTGTGCCACATCAGCAGGAAATGCAAAAAGTACTGGCCGAAGAAATGGGCATTAGTATCGAAGCCGTTAAGCAGAAAGTAAACGATCTCGAAGAATTTAACCCTATGCTCGGTCATCGCGGATGTCGTTTGGGAATCACTTATCCTGAAATTACCGAAATGCAGGCACGCGCCATTATCGAAGCTGCTCTCAACCTGAAAGCAAAAGGTGTGGATGCACGTCCCGAAATCATGGTTCCGCTCGTGGGTACTGTTGCTGAATTGAAAAATCAGGCTGATCTTATCAGAGCTACTGCCGAGAAGGTGTTTGCAGAAAAAGGTGACCGTATTGAATATCAAATCGGTACAATGATTGAAATTCCGCGTGCAGCACTTACTGCCGATCACATTGCCGAAGAAGCTGAATTTTTCTCGTTTGGTACCAATGACTTAACACAGATGACACTTGG
>JAGPGR010000027.1 GCA_018055865.1 Paludibacteraceae bacterium
GTATTGAGCAATGTGAGGCGGCCGATAATAATTTTGAAGGGATTATTTTTGGGTATCACACCGTTGTAATTTGGATATCGGCCTTCAACCTGACGGCAAACCATGGTGTAATTACTCAACTCAAAATATGCATTTTTCTCATCAAATTTTATTGCTACCGTACCGGATTCTTTGGGCAAAATATTGCGGAGCATGGTTGCCGGTTTTTTAGGTAAAATAAAATTCAGCGCTTCGCCTTCGGCAACCGTAGCTGATTCATAGGCTGTTTTGAAGCGAACCAGCTTATGGGCATCAGTAGCCACAAGCGTAAGATCGCCCGAAATATCAAAATAAATACCATTCATTACCGGACGAAGTTCATCATCGGCCATGCAAAAAAATGTTTTAGAAATTCCGCTCAATAAATTTGGAACAGAAAGAGTAAGATGCTGCACGTTATCGCCCAACTGCGGCAGCTGAGGATACATATCGCCACTCTGACCTATAAAATTATACGTTCCATTGGCAGATGTGATGACCATGGCCAGTGTAGTATCGTCGATATGAAAAGTGAGCGGTAATTCTGAAAACTCACGTAAAGTATCTAATATCAACTTATTAGCAACAGCTACAGTTCCACTTCCCTCTACGTCCTGGACTTCCATGGAAGTGATCATCGTGGTTTCAATATCTGATGCAGTCATAGTCAACGTATTTCCCTGAAGACTCAGGAGAAAATTATCCAAAATCTGAAGCGAATTTTTGCTGTTTATTACACGGCTTATTGCTTGCAGGTGACTTAATAGCTCGGTACTCGATACAGTGAATTTCATATACTCTTTTTTATTTTACGTTTTAATTTGACAGGTAAATAATTTAGCAAATATACAGATTATTTTTAATAAAAGAAACAGAAGGATCGTTTTTTATTCATTTTGCTTTTTTGAATAAGTGAGTTTATATTTTCCGGTATTATTATCAAATAAGTTATGGAGGATTTGGATTTTTTTTATACTTTTACGTTTAAATTTTTTTAAAACTATATGGATATGAGCATTATCACAATAAAAGACAAACAATTCCGTCTATCAATACAGGCTGAAATCATTCAGGAATCAGTAAAAAAAGTCGGAGAACAGATTAATCGGGAGATGGCAGATAAAAATCCAATGTTCATTTGTGTGCTCAACGGTTCATTTATGTTTGCCGGAGATTTGATGAAAACAGTAAATATACCCTGTGAAATAACCTTTATCAAACTTTCGTCCTACGAAGGGCTTTACAGTAAGGGATCGGTCAAAGAGGTACTCGGACTGAGTGAGAGCGTAGTAGGCCGAAATGTTGTGATAGTTGAAGATATAGTTGATACGGGCATCACGATGGAAAAAATCATCACATCCCTGGAATCAAAAGGTACCAACAGCATAAAGATAGCCACTTTCTTACAAAAACCGGCTGCACTTCAGCGCGATATAAAGATAGACTACATCGCCATGAAAATTCCCAATGAATTTATAGTCGGATACGGACTTGATTACGACGGATACGGACGTAATCTGAAGGATATATACACTGTGGTTGATTAATTCCATTTCAAAAAAAAGTTCAATATTTTTTTAATCTGTGGATTGAAAAATAAGTCCGAAAAACAAATCCTTACATTATGTTTATAATTAACCTTTTTCTTCAACGATAAAAAAACAAAACCATCATGTTGAACCTAATTATTTGCGGCGCTCCGGGGAGCGGTAAAGGCACTCAGAGCGATTTAATTATTAAAAAATACAATCTTCAGCATTTTTCTACCGGCGATATTCTCCGGAAAGAAATAGCCGAAGAAACAGAACTGGGCAAATACGCCCATGAATTTATTGCTAACGGACAATTGGTGCCGGATGGCGTGATTATTGACATGATAGCAGGTAAGATTGACAAATTGAATAAAAGTGAAATCAGCGGAATGATTTTCGACGGCTTTCCACGTACGGTAGCGCAGGCTGTTGCATTGGAAGAACTTTTCGAAAAACGGAGTCTGAAAACGGACGTTTTGGTAGATCTGGTGGTGGATGAGCAGGAATTAATTGACCGGTTATTATTGCGGGGTCAAACCTCCGGCCGGACAGACGACAACCTCGAAACCATCAGAAAAAGGCTGGAAGTGTATCACAGCCAAACCAAACCGGTAACCGAATATTACAAAAAGCTAGGTAAATATGTATCTGTATATGGAATGGGAAGTATCAATGAGATTTTCGGAAGAATTGCAGATGCCATTGATGGGATAAAATAAACATCATAAATCCATTGGCAATCATTTCCCAATGGATTTTTTTTGAAAAAACAAAAAAAATAAAAGATAAAAATGGGTATAGGATCAAATTTTGTTGATTATGTAAAAATTATTGGCCGTTCGGGAAAAGGCGGTGCAGGTTCAACTCATTTTCACCGCGAAAAGTACATTCCGAAAGGAGGTCCAGACGGTGGAGACGGTGGACGAGGCGGACACGTTATACTTCGCGGAAATAAAAACCTGTGGACGCTTATCCACCTCAAATATGCCCGTCACATATACGCCGGAGATGGTGGAGATGGCAGCCGAAGCCGCAGTTTCGGCAAAGATGGCAAAGATCAGTTGATTGAAGTGCCGATCGGAACGGTGGTTTACGATGGTGAAACCGGAGAATTTCTCTGTGATGTGAAGGAAGATGGTCAAAAAGTAATTTTGCTGAAAGGCGGGCGAGGAGGACAAGGCAACTGGCATTTCCGTACGGCTACCAATCAGGCTCCCCGATATTCGCAACCGGGAGAACCCCGCATAGAAAAAACCCTTATTCTGCAACTCAAAATTCTGGCTGACGTGGGATTAGTTGGGTTTCCCAATGCCGGAAAGTCTACGCTGCTTTCTGTTGTTTCGGCTGCAAAACCCGAAATAGCCGACTATCCTTTCACTACCCTGGTGCCAAATCTGGGCATAGTACGTTATCACGAAAATCAATCGTTCGTAATGGCAGATATTCCCGGAATTATTGAGGGGGCAGCAGAAGGAAAAGGATTGGGCTTGAGGTTTTTAAGACACATAGAGCGTAATTCTATTCTCCTGTTTATGATTCCGGCCGACAGCAAAAATATCAAAAACGAATTCAACATCCTGCTAAACGAATTACAAAAATACAATCCGGAATTGATTGACAAACAGCGGGTTCTGGCTATTTCAAAATGCGATATGCTGGATGAGGAGATGATAGGGCAAATGAAGAATGAGTTGCCCGAAGACGTGCGAAGTGTATTTATTTCGTCGGTAAGCGGAATGGGAATTGATGAACTGAAAGATATCCTGTGGGAAGAACTGAACAAAGATACGAACAAAGTGGTAGAATGGGTGCATCGTCCGGTAGAATTGAGAAGCAACGAGGAGGAAGAGGATTTAGAAGAGACAGACAACGAAGAGGAAACGGACGATGATGACGATTTGAGTAAATACAAAGGAATCGGATGGGATGAACAAGACAGCTGATAATCAGGATATTAAACTGATAAGCTACCCCGTATTGAATCAATTCGATGAAATTCTGAATTTCACCACTACCCGCACAGGTGGGGTAAGTGCTGGTAGTTATGGTACCTTCAATCTGAGTTCAAACTCGGGCGATGACTTAAAAAAAGTAATTACCAACCGTGAAATTCTCCTTGAAAAGACCAAAATTGCAAAAGACCGGATGATTCTGCCTTTTCAAACTCACAGCTACTCAGTGCTTTTGATTGATGAAGATTTTCTTGCGTCGGATTTGCTTCGGCAAAATGAGAAGTTGAACGGGGTGGATGCCCTGATTACCAATATTCCCGGCGTTTGCATTGCCGTATCTACTGCCGACTGTGTTCCGGTTTTACTGTACGACCCTGTCAATAAGGCAATTGCATCAGTTCACGCCGGATGGAAGGGAACCTGTACGCGTATTGCTACGCATACCGTGAATCTGATGAAAGAAGCGTTTGGTACCAATCCGAAAGACCTTGTGGCGACCATTGGACCGTCCATTTCGCCTGACGTGTACGAAGTAGGAGCTGAACTGATTGATGCATTTGTTCATGCCGGATTTGATGTGAAAAAAATCTTTGCCCAAAGGAAGGGTAAAATTTACCTGAACTTATGGCGGGCTAACAAAGATATTTTGCTCGACAATGGCGTGGATGAATCCAACATCGAAGTTTCCGGACTCTGTACGTATTCAGAACCCGATATGTTTTTCTCTGCCAGACGATCAGGCATCAATTCCGGCAGGATGCTCACAGGTATAATGCTCAGGGAGCATTAGTCCAAACTCTCCAGAATCTTTTCCAGTTCGCTGTCAATTTCATGAAGTTGCTTTTTGCAGGTCTCTAACAGAACGGCTGCACGCTTCACCTTTTCAGAAATCAATTCCAGATTTATCTCAGAATTACTGTCGATTTCTGCGAGAATTTTCTCCAGTTCGGATACTGATTCGCTGTATGTTTGTTTTTTGGCCATAATTTTAATGTTATTCATCCGAAAAATGTACTAAAACATGTCGGTATGAGTTGAAAATTTTTGATTTTGAAACAAATCCAAGGTATCTTTTTTCCAAATCAACTACCGGAAGATTCCACGCACCGGTATCTTCAAAAATCTGCATCACCTTTTCCATCGGCAAATCGACCCCAATGGTGGCTGGTGGTGAAATCATCAATTGCCGGACAGTAAATCTTTCGTAAAGATCAGGCCTGAACATGATGTTGCGCACCTCGTCGAGCAGCACTATGCCCAAAAACTTTTTGCTGTGAGGATCGACAACAGGAAAAACGTTTCGACTTGATTTTGAAATAATCTTAACCAATTCACCTAAGTTCATTTGAGGACTCACGACGGAAAGATCTGTTTCAATCACATTCTCCATTCTCAATAACGTAAGCACAGCCCTGTCCTTGTGATGAGTAATCAATTCCCCTTTTTGGGCCAAACGCATGGCATAGAGACTGTGAGGTTCAAAAAGTATGATTGTCATGTAGGAAATAGTAGAAACAATCATTAATGTCATAAACAGATTATAACTTCCGGTAAGTTCGGCTATCAGGAATATTCCGGTAAGCGGTGCATGCATGACACCCGACATTACACCCGACATGCCCGCCAGCGCAAAGTTGGACGTGGGAGCGGCAATGCCCACCTGCCCCATGATTGTGGCCACAACAAATCCTGAAATACATCCGACAAATAGCGACGGAGCAAATATCCCTCCTACTCCGCCCGGACTTGTGGTAGCCGTAGAAGCAAATATCTTAAAAATAACGATTAATACAAGGTAAACGACCAGTACCCATATACTTCCTCCCAAATGCTGAAAAAAACTGGTTTGAAGTACGTTTGAAGAATTGCCGTTCAGGAGCGCTTCAATGGTGTTGTAACCTTCGCCGTACAGTGGCGGAAAAACAAAAATCAGAACTCCTAATGCAATTCCACCTATTAACAATTTAATTACAGGTGATTGGACTTTACGGAATGAAACTTCCAGAAAATTCATTCCCCTGGTAAAATACAACGACACAAATCCGCAAATGACACCCAAAGCAATGAGTTGAGGAATGCGCGCTACCGAAAAAGGTTCGTAGCTGGTAAACTGAAACATGAAACTGCTTCCGGTAAGAAAATAGGTGAGCGAAGTAGCGGTTACCGACGAAATGAGAAGAGGAACGACGGAAGTCATGGTCATATCGAGCATCAGCACTTCGAGCGTGAAAACCAGACCGGCTATCGGTGCCTTGAAGATGCCTCCGATTGCTCCTGCTGCGCCACATCCAATGAGCAGAAGCATTGTTTTCTGATCCATTTTGAAAAACTTGCCCAGGTTGGAACCGATGGCCGATCCGGTAAATACAATAGGTGCCTCAGCTCCTACCGAGCCACCAAACCCAATGGTGACGGCGCTACTCACGATCGAAGTCCAGGTATTGTGAAGTTTGATGATGGATTTTCGTTGCGAAATGGCATACAAAATCCGTGTAACCCCGTGGCTGATATCATCTTTTACAACAAATCTGACGAATAAAAAAGAGAGAGTTATACCAATAAACGGAAAAACGAGATACCAAAAATTCACTTCATCCGGATTGAAGCTATGGGTAAGCAGATTTTGGATAAGATGAATGGCCGATTTGAGAATAAATGCTGCCAATGAGGCAAAAATGCCGACAAAAAAACTTAAGATTAGAATAAAATTCCGTTGCTTGATGTTTTTCTCACGCCAAGCAATCATCTTCAGATACCAGGGTTTATCTACCATTTCAGTTCATTTTTCTAAAAAAAGCAAAGATAATGGTTTTTTATTTTGAAAGGGAAAGTTTCGACAGGAAAAGTGAATGAATTATCAGACGCCTTTGCCGCCGAAAATAATTTCAAGTGTCGAGAGTATGATTTTCATATCGGTGAGAAGATTCATATTTTCCATATATACAATATCGTAATTGAGTCTTTCAATCATTTTTTCGAGCGTATCCGAATAGCCTATTTTGATGGGACCCCACGATGTGAGTCCGGGCCGAATCCGATAGAGCAGACAGTAATAGGGTGCATCCTGTATTATTTGATCAATGTAAAATTTTCTTTCGGGCCGGGGACCCACTATACTCATGTCGCCCCAAATTACATTTATAAACTGGGGAATTTCATCAAACCTGTATTTGCGCATAAATCGCCCCATATTGGTTATGCGTTCGTCGTTGGAGCTGCTGAGTTTGGGTGTCCCTTTTTCGGCGTTAACCTGCATGGTTCTGAATTTCAGCATTTCGAACGATTTGCCGTGAAGTCCGATTCGTTCCTGTTTGAATATCACGGGACCTTTCGAATCGAATTTGATGGCTATGTAAAAATAAATAATGAGCGGTGAAAGTAGTACAAGGCTGAAAAAGGAGACAAAAATATCAACGGTTCTTTTCACACTAAGTTCCCAATCGGGCATGGTGGGTTGTGTTACGCTCACCAGAGGGTTAAGTCCGTACTTCTGGATTCGGACTTTTCCGGTAAGTATCTCGTACAACCTTGGAGTAAACTGTATTTCAACATCGAACTGAAACAACTTGTTGATAATACTGAATATTCGTTGTTCGCTTGCATCGTCCAACGCTACAATCACTTCCTTCACATTCATCGTTTCAATCACTTTACCCACATCGTACAAACTTCCAACAATTTGCCCCGGGTTAATATCCTTTTCTTGTGTATCTGCTTTGATAAAGCCTGCTACAGTATTGAAATAGGAAGTTTTAGATACTTCGTCCGCTATTCGTTTGGCGTTATCGCCCGTTCCCACTATCAGCGTGTTAATCGTCCATCGCTTCTTTCTGAATTGATTCCTTATGCTGGTGCTTTGTATTATTCTGAACAGATAAGTCACTGTAAACAACATCACAATCAAGACCACGAGCGAATAATAGTAGTTTTGATAACTTACTACTGCATCGTCGAGCAGCAATACAAAGAATATAATTACTGAAATAGCGACAGTGGAAAGAAAAGTGGTGAAAAATTCAATCAGTTTGGATTCTTTGATAGGATTAACATAATATCCTGATAAATAATGAATTGCAATACAAAGAACCGGGAAAAGCACCAAATTGGTATAGTAATTATAATTCGGCACAAAAACGGAAATTCCGGAGAACAACTGTCCGTCGTTGACCACCCTTCTGAAAACCATAAAAAGCACCCATACTAGTACAGCTGCCAAAACATCAACAATCAAGTATCTTGAAATGAGTATTTTTTTATTCATGCTGTTGCTATTCACGAATTATTTGTATCTCGTTTTTTACTCCAAGCTTAATGATGGAGCTTGCTTTGGCCGGTGTTTTTTCATCTCGTCTGAAATTGACCACATAGTCCACAGCCTGAATAATTTCGCCGGCTATTTCGTCAAAAAAAGCAGGTGATTTTGTTCCGCTTACATTGGCCGATGTTGATACAATTGGCTTTCGGAACATTTCACACAATTTTTTCGAGAAGGGTTCTTCAGTTACCCTGATTCCAATTGTTTGATCGTCGCCAATCAGATTTGGTGCCAGATTTCTGGCTCCCGGATATACAATAGTCAACGGATTGGTAGTCAGTTCAATCAACTCCCAGGCCATTTCAGGAATTTCGGTAACGTATGCCTGCAATTTTGCCGGTGAATCAATGAGCACCAGCATCGATTTGGTTTCGGTCCTTTGCTTTATATCATACACTTTTTTTACTGCAGCCTCGTTCGTAGCATCGCATCCTAAGCCCCAGATGGTATCGGTCGGATACAAAATGACCCCTCCACTTCGCAGCACTTCTACGGATTTTTTTATTTCTTCTGTTATTTTCTCCTTCATATCAGGATTAAAACGTAATTAAACTTCTTTTATTTCAAATGTTTTCGTCAAAATTAATAGATTTTCGTGATAAAAAAAATTCTTATGCATTTGCTCATTTCAGTAATAGTAATTAGATTTGTAGTCATCAAAAAAAACGGCCATGAATCAACTGCCAAAAGATAAAAGCAGACTTTTTCCCGAAGAATGCCTGATCAGAGAAATTGCCGGGAAACCACGGCTTTCAATAGGTATTCCGAAAGAAAATCCTGCCATCGAAACGCGTTTAGCCCTCACTCCCGAGGGAGTAAGTATTATCACCGAAGAAGGTCACAGCGTTTACGTTCAGCGCGGTGCCGGAGCACCCATGTCATACACAGACTTCCAATACAGTGAAGCAGGTGCGTATCTGGTAGAAGATGTATCAGAAGTTTTCGGAGCCGATATTGTGCTGAAAATCACACCTCCCGGTATCGAAGAGCTGAATCTGATGCAAAATCGCTCCACCATTTTTTCGATGCTTCAGCTAAGCAATCTTTCCAGAGAAGCCATAGAGCTGATGATGCAGAAAAAAATGAATGCTTTTGCCTATGAACTGATCAAGGACGAACAAAAAGCTTTTCCGGTAGTCAATTCCATTGCCGAAATTGAAGGAAATACAGCCATAGCAGTCATTTCGGATCTGATGAGCAGTGAACGCGGCGGGAAAGGCATACTTCTGGGCGGAGTGGCAGGAATTACACCTCCCGAAATTGTGATACTGGGAGCAAGTATAACCGGATCTGTGGCAGCCAGAGCAGCTATCGGACTTGGAGCCATGGTCAAAGTTTTCGATCACGACATCAATAAACTCCGAAAAATACAACACTACCTGAGTCGACAGGTATTCACATCGGTCATTCACCCCAACGTACTATTCAAAGCACTCGCATCGGCCGATGCCGTAATCGGCAACCTGCGATACATTTACGGTTCCGAACGATTCATGGTTTCCGAAGAATTGGTAAAAACGATGAAAAAAGGTGCAGTAATAGTTGATTTGAGTGTCGATCAGGGTGGATGTTTTGAAACTTCGGAATGCCGCACCATGGCAAATCCCGTTTTTGAAAAACACGGAATTATACACTATTGCGTTCCCAATATTTCTGCACGGGTAGGGCGCACATCATCCATGGCTCTGAGCAATATCTTCACTTCTATTCTGTTAAAAATAGGCCATTCAGGAAGCGTAAAACAATCGGTGGCAGATAGTTCGGGGTTCAGGCACGGATCGTATGTTTTCAATGGAGTGATGGTCAACAGACTTATCGGCGATTATTACAACATTCCATCCAATGATATCGGATTACTCCTGGCGGGTTATTGATTTTGTTTGCAATTCTGGCTCTTCTAAATTCGGATATAATACATTAAAAATGCCAACAACGACCTATGTCAAAACATTATTTAAAGGAACAGGCGGCTGATGAGGAATTAATTCAGAGAGAATTTGACGGGTTATTGCAGGACTATCTGAACTCAAATCACCGGAAAAAAGTAGATCTGATTACCAAAGCTTTCAACTTTGCACATGCAGCTCACAAGGGGGTAAAACGTCGTTCGGGCGAGCCCTACATTCTTCATCCTCTGGCTGTAGCACGTATTGTACTCAACGAAATAGGACTTGGCTCTACCTCCATTTGCTCTGCTTTACTCCACGATGTGGTGGAAGATACAGACTACACGGTAGAAGACATTGAGAACATGTTCGGGTCCAAGATTGCTCAGATTGTCGACGGGTTGACAAAAATTTCAGGTGGTGTGTTTGGCGAGAAAGCATCCGAGCAAGCCGAAAATTTCCGTAAACTGCTATTGACTATGTCCGACGACATTCGGGTAATTCTGATAAAAATAGCAGACCGACTTCACAACATGCGTACGTTGGGCTCCATGCCGCCTGCCAAACAGTATAAAATTGCAGGCGAAACCGAATATATATACGCACCATTAGCCCATCGTCTGGGACTTTTTCGGATCAAAACCGAACTTGAAAACCTGAGTTTCAAATACGACCATCCGGAGACATATCACGAAATAGAACAAAAACTGGAAGGTGAAAAAAAATCATTAAACTGGTTCTATCTGGAGTTTTCAAAACCCATTTTTAACAAACTGAATGATCAGGGTTATCAATTTGAGTTGAAAGAAAGGATTAAATCCGTATATTCTATCTGGAACAAAATGTCGTCCCGAAACATACCCTTCGAAGAAGTGTATGATATTCTTGCCCTTAGAATAATATTTGAGCCCAAAGAAGGAGTTGACGAAAAAGTACAGTGCTGGATGATCTATTCGGCAATAACAGCGATTTACAAACCCCATCCGGAGCGCATCCGCGACTGGGTGAGTACACCTAAAGCCAATGGGTATGAAGCATTACACGTTACGGTGATGACACCGGGTGGACGTTGGGTAGAAATTCAGATTCGCAGCAGACGTATGCACGATATAGCAGAACGCGGGCTGGCAGCTCACTGGAAATACAAAACAGGACATCAGGATGAGTCTGAACTGGATAAATGGCTGAAAACAATCAAAGAACTACTTGAAAATCCCGAACCGAATGCCATTGATTTCATCGATACGTTCAAATTAAATTTGTTCGCATCCGAAATATTTGTTTTCACACCAAAAGGCGACATTAAAACCATTGCCAAAAATGCTACCGCACTCGATTTTGCTTTTATGCTCCATTCAGACATTGGCTATCAGAGCATTGCAGCCAAAGTGAATCATAAATTGGTGCCACTTAACACCAAACTTAACAGCGGCGATCAGGTAGAAATTCTTACTTCAAAAAAACAAATCCCTCAGCCTGAATGGCTCAACTATATAACCACTGCTCATGCCCGATCCAAACTCCAGAACTATTTCAAAAGGGAAGAAAAAAACCTGATTAGCGAGGGGCAGCGTAAAATTGAAGAAGTTTTATTAAAAGCCAATATTGCATCCGGTAATGAAAACCTGCTAAAAATACTGAGCTTCTACAATCTTTCCCAACGAAACGATTTTTATTTACAGGTAGGACAAGGATCCATCAATCCGGAAGATATTCCGCATGTACTGAAGCCAAAATCACAAAGTGTATTTTCGAAAATTCTTAAGCCATTTGCATCATCGTCGGGAGAGAAGAAAGAAAAAGAAAAGGAAAAAGCCGAAAATTCAGAAGAAACTCAGGATAAAACGGAAAAAAAGATTGACTTTAAGAAAACCTACAAGCTTAACGAACTCAACGTGGGAAAATCCTACGAGCTGGCCAATTGCTGCAGCCCCATTCCGGGCGACGATGTGCTGGGTTATGTAACCGACCAGGGAATGATTCAGATTCACAGACGCAACTGCAGCATTGCTACGGTTATTAAAAGTAATTTCGGAAACCGGATTGTAAACGTGGAATGGGGTGCACATAAAGCACTCACTTTCGTCGAATTGCTCGAAATCAAAGGTATTGACAAAGTGGGCATTCTGATTGAAATCCTGAAAGTAATATCAGAGGGTTATGGCGTAAACATCAAAAAAATGAGTATTGAAAGTGAAAACGGACTATTCACCGGCTATTTTGAAGTCATTGTTCGTGACACCGAAGATATAAACAATCTCGTATCAAATTTATTGAAAATCAACGAAATAAATTCTGTTCACCGGGTTCAGAAAAACTAAGCAACAAACATAAATATATCAACACATTCGGTGACGAAAATAACTAACGACTCAGTTTCTTTTTTGACTGAGTCGTTTATTGTTTTATTATCAGAAAAAATCTACGTTTTAATCAGATATCATAACACTTTCCATTTCCCTGAAAACATGCATCTGCAATGCTCTGTCTGAAGTTGTAACTCCGTCTCTTCCCCTCAGACGTGTGAATACGTGCAATTTTGAATCGACCATTTCAACTTCTGTTTTACTGCCATCCGCATTTCTCATTCCACGGTATATCAATACAGCACTAACCGGGTCGGCCGAGTCGTCAGATATGCTTTTATACGTCTTCAATCCGGAGCCTTCGGGCAATGTAATACCGTCCTGAAG
>JAGPGR010000254.1 GCA_018055865.1 Paludibacteraceae bacterium
GGAACAAAATATTCCACTGATAATAAGCAGATAAAGAAAATGCAATATTGTTAACATCTGTTATTTTTTATGTTCTTTTATCAATTTATTGTGTCGTATGCGATGTAATGTATTACTTTTGTATCGTAAACGATATAATAAATATTTAAATCAAAAACAATAAACAATATGAACAACAATTTTTATCAATTCAGTGCTACCACTTTGCAAGGCAAGGAAATGAGCATGAAATCCTACGAAGGAAAAGTAATATTAGTAGTGAACACAGCCAGCAAATGCGGACTGACTCCTCAGTACGAAGGGCTCGAAAAACTTTACAAGGAGTACAAAGACAAAGGGCTGGTGATTCTGGGTTTCCCGTGCAATCAGTTTGCCAACCAGGAACCGGGCAGCGAAAAAGACATTTCGGAAAACTGCCTGATCAACTACGGTGTGAGCTTCCCCATGTTTTCCAAGATTGATGTGAACGGTCCTACTGCCCATCCCATTTACAAATACCTGAAAAAAGAACTGAAAGGTTTTCCGGGCAGCGAACTGAAATGGAACTTCACCAAATTTCTAATTGACAGCAACGGAAATCCATCCAAACGTTTCTCGCCACTTACAAAACCCGAAAAACTGAGAAAAGACATTGAAAAACTGCTTGCAAAAAATTAATCAGTCATGACACACGAACAGCTTAAACTTGAGAATCAGCTTTGCTTCCCGTTTTATGCCACTTCGCGGCTGATTATCAGAGCGTATCAGGAAGACCTGGACGCGCTGGGCATTACTTATCCGCAATATCTGGTGATGCTGGTGATGTGGGAACACGAGGAACTGTCGGTCATAGAGATAGGCGAAAAACTGATTCTGAACACCAACACCATCACTCCGCTGCTGAAAAGGATGGAAGCCATGGGGCTTATTGACCGTGTTCCTTCGGAAACAGACCACCGCAAAGTGATGATAAGGCTGACCGAAGAAGGGAAAAAGATGGAAGCTGCTGCTGCCGAAATTCCGCTGCGACTATTACGACGGATGAAAATAGATCCACTTTCGACTAATCCGGATGAAGTAAAGCAGCTAAAATCACAACTGCATCAGCTTATTGAACTGCTGAAAAGCATGGAATAAACAACACACCTGCCGTCACGGAACTGAATTCCCGAACCGGCAGGTGTCGTTTTTTTTTCAAAGAAACTGTGATTAATCGTAAATATCTTTGAAATAATCGTCGAAAAGTTCTTTGGTGAATTCCAGTTCGTAAATATTCGGATTCCAAAGACTAAACATGTCAAATTCATCCTCTTCATCATCGAATTCTTCGAATTTTGCATATTCTTCCGCATCTATCTCATATACTGTCTGATAAATCCATTTTTTAGTCTCGGAGTATTCCGGATGTTTCCTGTCTGACATCACTTTTTTGATTCGTTCGTAGCCCGGAGGGCCGCCGCAATTTTCGGGCGGACAGGCGCCCTTGCCCGTGAGAAGTACAGCAGATGGAGCAATATTGAATTTATCAATCTTTTCGAGGGTAATCTCATGTATCCAGTCGTCGCCAAAATCATAGATATAGGTAAATTTCTGTCCTTCCTGATTTATCATATCGCTCAACAGAGTATCATAGGCGGTCTGCACTTTTCGTTTCGGTCTGAAAGGTGAATCCGTTGCCGGAATTATCTCCGGATCCTGTTCTATCCACGGTTTCGAGCCGTATCCCGAAGGCGAAAAGGAATAAAGATGAATATTAAACCAGCCGAAAGCATCCTGAATCATTTGGTGCAGCAAATCAAGCGGAGTTTCTGCCGGCACTAAGATTCTTCGCCACACGGTTGGCTTACTGACGTTTTTAAGTTTAATTTTAAGTTGATAAACCATACTTTTTTTTCAATTTGTATATAAAAAATCCCTGACTATCTCTTCATCAGTTTATAGGTTCCCTGTCCTTTTTCTGTCGTAATGTTCAGAAAATAAATACCCGATGGCGCATCCAGATAGATCGTAAGCTGCTGCAGGTCAGTATATTGAAATTTTTTAATCACCCGGCCTGTCATATCCAAAATGCGGAGTTCTATTTTCTGAAAGTTGGAACGCAGATCTACCACGAAATGTTCATCAATCGGAATAGGTGAAATCCGGACGTCGGGAATAAATTGATTTTTCACCGCAGTGGGTGTTTCGGCTGTATGAAGTGCCATTATCTCCGTATCGGATAACTCGCGGTTGTAAAACCTTACATCATCCAGTTCGCCGTTGAAGCCCAATTCGCCGTGGTTTCGTCCGATGTAAAATATTTCACCTCCGGGATAAGCTATTGCTAAACTATGGTTTTCGGTTTTCTTAAGCTCACCATTTAGAAAAAGTTTTGTCGATGATAGATTGTCACCGGTTTTTTTATAGAAGAGCACAACATGATGCCAGGTGTTTGTTACATCCGGTACGGTGTAATTGGAGTATAAATGTGCACCTAACGGGAAATTGTAACCTATAATTGATGAAAAAGTAGTACCTGAGAATGCCTGCTGATAACCCCCTTTGTTTCCCACACAACTCAATACACCCCTGTCGCCCCAGTAGCTTGCAACTTTGTACCAATATGAAACGGTGAATTCATCGGTAAAAAATGAAGCATTGGTCGGCACACTTACATAATCAGGAAACCAGAATTTGTACGCTTTGCCTTCTTCACCGTACCGATCAACAGTCGGGGTAACAAGTGCTCCTGTTATTGTACCGTGATTACCGTTTCCACTTTCATCGTTAGCATTGCCGTTGAAGGGAAAATAGGCTATCAATGGGTTGACGCTATTATTATACAAATTCTGTACTTCGGTCTCTGTAAGCGCCTGATCAAATACTTTTATCTCATCCACTTTGCCATTAAATCCTCCATTGCATCCGTTATATCCTCCTAAAGCCCAATTGGCCGAATTAAAGGAAGTGTAACTAAATGGAATAGAGTTTTTCAGTACGCCATCAACATATAAATATTGAGTAGTTCCATCATAAACCGCAACAACCTGATGCCAGCAATTATCCGTATATTCATCGGTAGTACTCAACACATTATAACCTTCCGAACCGGCCAGCCAGAAAGTCAGCTTACCATTGTACAACATCAGTATATATCCGCTTTGTTCGCCGCAAATATGTTTGGAAAAAATCGGGTAATTATACCCTCCGGTTGCAGCACCTGAGAATTTCACCCATGCTCCGATCGAGAATGTTCCCGTAGAGAAATTAAGATCAGAGGTGCCGCTAACTTGTATTTTATCGGACGAAAAGCCATTGTAAACGAAATTATACGCATTATCTGCTTGATTAAATCTGTCAGTGGTTTTTGTTGCCCCTGAAACGCTTCCATCGTGACCGTTTCCACTTTCATCGTTGGCATTGCCGTTGAAGGGATAATAAGCCACCAAACAATTTCGGGTTGAGTTATAATCCTCAATGATTTCAGTTTCACTAAGTCCATGATTATAAATTCGGACTTCATCAATTTTACCATTCAGAAACTCAATATGCGTTTCACTTGCATCTTGTCTTGACCCTATACTCAGGTAGCTGCCGGCATTGGAAACCAGTGTAATAGTTGCTGTACCTGCTTTTTTACCATTAAAATAGAAAGTGATTGTGCTACCGGTTTTGGTTATACCCACCATAGCCCATTGACCTAACGTATATCCGGTAATTTCATCCGAACTAAAATCACG
>JAGPGR010000255.1 GCA_018055865.1 Paludibacteraceae bacterium
CATCCGACAGAAAGCCCGCAATCTGTCCATTTACGAATGCCTTATCAATGACGATTGGAAGAAAATGGGTTCGGCAAATGTAGTAATAGCACGAATTCATACCAACGGTAATCTCACTGTAGGAGCTTATCTGGTCGATTTGTTGTGTATGGGAGTAAAAGATACAGTTTACCAGTTTAATATTTCTCAGGAGGACTACAGAGAGTTTCTTGATATGATGACCGCAGACATGGAAATGCAGAAAGTGGAGTACAGCCTGGTTCATAATGTAATTTTTGCCGCCAACGAATTTGCGGCTGAGTTTGGTTTCAAACCTCCCAAAGATTTCACATCTGTAGCACGATACCTGCTCGAAGAAGATACCGACGACATTGAACTGATCGAAATTGAATGCGGACAGGAAGGAAAACCGATGTTTATTCAAACCGATTTTTATACCGAAGCCGAGTCAAAAAGGATAATCAATCACCTGGAAAAAACAGTGGGAAAAGGAAATTACAGCGTGATAATTGGCGAGGATGGGGATGAAATGGATGATGAAGATGATGAAGATGATGAAACAAAAAATATTGAGTCGGAAGAATACCGGAAGTTGGTTGACGAATACGATACGATGGAATACGATGACAAGGTACAATTATTCAGAGAATTAACCGCTAAGAATATAAACGACATACCCGACGATGATAAAATCCGTCTGAATGCACTCACAGAAAGTCTTTATTCAGCTATTTGCGATGAAGACGAGGTGGAAAAGCTCTGTAAAAGCTGGAAAGCAGAATTGGAAATACCGCTTGACGACGAGGAATATACCGCAGAATTGCTGGGCCGGGAGCCCGAAAGAATTATTACCGATGAAGAAGAGATTGAACTGGATGAATTATACATGCTGATAAATGATAAACCTAAGAAAGTGGAAAAATACCTGAAGCAGTTGAGAATGAAATGGGGCAACATTCCATATCTGATGTATCAGGAATTGAAATACCTCGAGATACACCGGTTAAAAGAGTATAAGAAGAAACTAAATGAGTATTACGCAGAGTTTAACGATTATCCGTTGCTGAAAATAGAAGCACATAAAAATGAGTTACTAATGAATTCAATTGCAGGAGAAGTGAGATTATTAGAGTTTGAGGAAGTTTTTCAGGAAAGAAAATCCATCACGGAACTTGAAATGTTTGAATTTCAGATGCTGAAAATCTTTACGTTGTTAGCACGCGGAAATATGATCGAATATCAAGCAGTGCAAACGATACTTGATAATTTGGAAATAAACGATGAGTATTACACCTATCTGAGCGCCATATTGACTATAGCACGTATAAATACAGTGAAGGAATATCTGGGCTGAAATTCACTGGTTTTCAACGAAAAGATTAAATAATCCCGGGATTCGGGAAAATATATCACATATTTTAAGTGGTGATTACTTTTATTTCAATATTTCTTAAAGATTTTATTTGAAATCAAAATTAAAAGATTACCTTTGAGCCCGAAAGAAAAATGTATTAATTCGTCTGACTGTTATCACTTCTAATTTTCTTAATCAGAATCTGTTAAGCCTGCGTAATGATACATCTCTTTAATCAAATATTTATTTTTAAATTTTTTTATTTTTATGAACATTTACGTAGGTAACTTAAGTTACAAAGTTAGAGAAAATGACCTCAAAGAGGTAATGGAAGAGTATGGTCAGGTTGATTCCTGCAAACTTATTACAGACCGCGACACCCGCAAATCGAAAGGTTTTGCATTCGTTGAAATGGCTGACGACGAAGCAGCTAAAAAAGCGATTGCCGAACTCAACGGTGCTGAGCTTGACGGCCGTACTATGGTTGTTAAGGAAGCAACTCCAAGAAGCTAATTCAGCCTCTTCAGCAATAAAAAGAACTTCTGTTGTCCGCAAGACTTCAGAAGTTTTTTTGTTTTAAAAACCATTTTGTTGTTAAGTATAAGTCTTTTTTTTTCGGAGTGAAATAAATAAATAAAGAGTCCACTCCGAAATGTTATATTTTTGTCTTTTACTCCTAAATCCCCTGAAGGGGACTTTCGCAGAGTGTTGATTTTCGGATTTTTCACCTTAAAGCTAAAGGATAGAAAAAGTCAGAAAATCAAAACAAATGGTTTTCGGAGTGGACTCATAAATATATAAATAAACTGAAGACTTAATTCACACATAGAATCAAAAGCTAATTATGTAATTTGAAATTAAAGTGAGTGAGACTTGCGTCCTGCTCACTTTTGTCATTTTAGAAGCAGTTAATTAAAACATTTAGATAATTTACTTTGGTTTGTAAAATAATTTAATTAAATTTGCACTGAATATTGAGATCATTAATGAAACAATTGGAAAAATCATGAAACAGCCATTAGAGATAAATTCCAAATGCAAGGAAATGTTTAATGGCGTGTTCCATGTGTCCTTAATTAAATAAAATAAAAAATAAACAGATGAAAAGAATCCTATTCTCCGCTTTTTTGTTTATGCTTACTGCTGTTGCTGCACTGAGTGCGCAAAAAACTGTTTACGTTTACGAACCTCAGGTTCCGATACTAATTGAACGCGCAGATAATGTACTGATGTATATACGCGTGACTTCACAACGTGGAAGCGTGCTTAATTCCATCGATTTGCAGATGGCAGATGATGTAAATCTCAAAGAAATTAAATCTCTGAAAGTATTTTACTCGGGAACCGAAGCTGATCAACGAAAAGAAGGTATGTTTTATGCACCGGTAGGCTATATTGCAGGTACTGCCGGCATAGGGCTTGCTGCAAACTCTTCGTATTCTGTGTTAAAATCGGAAATAAAAAATCCGAAACGAAATGTTCGATTTAACGTTAATCAACCTTTGTTTCCCGGCATCAATTATTTCTGGATAAGCATACAGATGAAACCAAAAACATCCCTGTATTCAACCGTTTCATCCAAAATCACAAACATAAACATTGACAATCAATCGGCAAAAATAGATTACAAATCATCTTCTCCGGTTCGCCGTATGGGTGTGGGTGTACGTCATGGTGGCGATGATGGTGCTGCAGCTTATCGCATTCCGGGACTCGCTACCTCCGTCAAAGGAACGTTGCTTGCTGTGTATGATGTTCGTTACAATTCCAGTGTTGACCTGCAGGAACACGTAGATATCGGACTCAGCAGAAGCACCAACGGTGGAAAAACCTGGGAGAAAATGCGCATTCCGATGACTTTCGGAGAATATAACGGACTTCCTGTTGCACAGAATGGAGTAGGGGATCCGGCTATTCTTGTAAATGAAAAAACGGGTACAATCTGGATAGTTGCAGCCTGGACTCATGGAATGGGAAATCGTCGGGCGTGGTTTAATTCGCTCCCCGGAATGGAAATTACCGAAACAGCACAACTGGTTCTGACACGAAGCGATGACGATGGAAAAACCTGGTCTTCTCCTGTTAACATCACGCCTCAGGTAAAGGATCCTTCGTGGAGATTTCTACTGCAAGGACCCGGACGGGGAATTACCATGCAGGACGGAACAATCGTTTTTGCCACTCAGTATATTGATCCTCAGGGAATACCACATGCCGGTCTGATGTACAGCAAAGATAACGGTACAAACTGGACAATTAGCTCACCGGCACGAAGCAATACGACTGAAGCGCAGGTAGCAGAAGTAACTCCGGGTGTTCTCATGCTTAATATGCG
>JAGPGR010000256.1 GCA_018055865.1 Paludibacteraceae bacterium
ACTTTTCAAAGTTCTGAGTATTTTATTCATCTTTAAACACATTCAAATCCCAACTATCACTCCATTCGATGTATGGAATATCGTCTTCAAAACGGATGGGAAGCCACATGTATCGCCCATCGATTGGAAAGCGGGGCCGCCACATATCAGCCATAAAAATATAAGCATCTTTCTTTCCATGCACTTGCAGGATATAGGTGCTTTGACCTCCAAAAGTAATGTCAGCTTTTTCTCCTCTAGAGGGATTGGAATGCTGAGTCCAGGGGCCCCAGATGGAATTAGCTGAAAACATTCGGGCTTCATTTGGCTCCCAGCCCGTACATCCGGAAGTGATCATCCAGTAAACTCCATTTCTTTTGAAAATGGCCGGAGCCTCGTTATGCCCAGCAGGAGCTACGCGGATATATTTGCCTGTATGATCGAGGTAATCATCGGTCAATTCGGCAATATGAAGCGTCAGATTATCTTCTGATGAGTAGATGTGGTATGCCTTGTCATCATCGTCCACGAAAAGAGTCATATCACGGGCCATTTGTCCGCCTTCGAGGTCTCTTTTTACAAATAATCCATTTTCAATGGCTTTGTACCATGCAGGCGTCCACCATTTTTTATAAATATTATCGTGAACATTCAATTTGTACACTTCTTCAGAAATATTGAAGGGATATTTACCTGCATTGATTCGCTGTGACCGGATGAATTTATAAGGACCGGTAACGTTGTCGCTGACAGCAACTCCCGACCTTGCAGCAGCATATCCTTTGCCTTTTAGTTCCAGGTGAAACCACATGACAAATTTTCCTGTCTTCTTATTATAGACTACCTTCGGACGTTCGATAATGCAACCTTTTACAATGTCACTATTCTGATCGGTCTCGACTGCGAGTGCTATGTTTTCTTTTTTCCAATTATACAAATCTGTTGAAGAATAACAATTTACGCCTATTAATGCTGAATTGCTTTTTTCGCTTTTATGTTCTCCAAACCAGTAGTAGATACCATTGTGATATAAGATGCCGCCTCCGTGGGCATTAATATGTACCCCGTTGTTATCAGGCCAGATTTCACCGGGCTGGAAAGAGATGAGTTTACTCTTTTGCTGATAAACCCGCACATAATCTATTTCATATTTCAAAGGGAAAGCTGAGTCATCCGGTGTGCCGCCATGTTGGCCTCCGATAGCAAGATTCAAGAGCAGGTAATGCGGTTGTTTGAAGGGATTAATAGAACGTCCAATCATCCCGTTTATAGTCTGAGCCAGTGAAATTTCATTTATCAATTCATCATCTACAAAAATCTTAATCGCTTTCTCGTCCCAGTCCATTCTCCAGACATGGAATTTTGAAGCCCACAACGAGTCTTTAGCAGTAAAATGCCGGAAAGGGATTTTTTCACTATTCCAGTTTGCCTGAAAACGAATATCAGTACCCCAGGCTGCATTAGCCAGGATGTGTGGTACATTTTCAATCCTGTAATACTCCATAATATCTATTTCACCACACGAAGGCCACTGCAATTCCCTTCCCAGCGTCCAGATTGCAGGCCAGGAACCACTTGCAACAGGAATTTTTGCTCTGACTTCAAATCTTCCGTAAAGAAACTCTTTTTTACCTATTGTCTTTACTAAGGCAGATGAATAGTCAGCATATTTTCGGTTTTTTCTCCAATTACTACTTATAGAATCGTAATCAGGATTTTCTATTCTTTCTTTTCTTGCCTCAATCACCAGCAATCCATTCTTACAGTATGCATTATCTGTCTGATACCACTGATGTTCTTTGTTGCGTACAAATCCTTTTTCGAAGCTCCAGACTGTAGAATCAGGTTTTCCTTCGATGTTAAATTCATCACTCCATGTCAATTTATACTCTTCTGCCTTCAGTTTCATTGTTCCTGCTGAAAAGAGGAATAAACAAACTGTAAAAAGAAGGAGGACGTTATTGCATTTTTTTATTTCCATTCAATTTTGAGTATCGTTGGTTGATTTAAGTTTACATTCAGTAAGGAACAAAATCAGATTGACACACTGTGTGCAAAATTAATTAAAATGCAATAGTTACGACATAATATAAATTCAAAAAGGTAGATTATTCTTTCAAAGAGAAAAAAAGTAAAAAAGTTGAATATAAGAAATATCATTTATGTAACAAAAAACCGGATAATAGTCCGATTGGAAATAATCTTTCCAAATTTTTCACGATATTTGTATCCTAAAATTCATACGATGAATACATTTGATCTGTTTATACTTATCCCCATTGCCCTTGGTCTGATTTTCGGACTTTTCAAGGGTTTTGTGAAAGAAGTGGTTTCGCTTATAGCCGTTGTGCTGGCAATTTTTGCTGCGGAAATGCTCAGCGATTCCATCAAACCGCTGATTGCCGGTTTTTTTGATTTTTCTGATAAAATGGCAAAAACGGTATCTTACATCCTCATTTTCACACTCACTATTCTGGCTGCACTGCTTATTTCGAGGCTTACCGATAAATTGCTTTCGAGTATCAGCCTGGGATGGCTCAATTCGCTGCTGGGCGGAGTTTTCGGAGCTTTGAAAATTGCCATCGTGGTAAGTGTGATGATGAATGCTTTCGATGCGCTCGACAGTCGGTTTAATTTTGCAAAACCCGAAAAAAAAGAAGCATCGCTCAGTTATTATCCTATTCTAAAACTGGCTCCTTCGCTCTGGCAGGAAGCCAAAAAAACCTACGAAAAGAATAAGGGTGATTATCAGAATTTGCCCGAAAAACAAACGGAAGAGATTAATATATGAGTAAAATGGCCGACTATGGCTTAATGTTGAATTATTCGGGCAAAAAATCCGAATGTGGATGCGACGAAGCCGGACGTGGCTGCCTGGCAGGTCCGGTAGTGGCAGCTGCCGTGATACTTCCGGAAGATTTCAGTTGCCCGGAACTGAACGATTCGAAACAACTATCCGAAAATCAGCGTAATAAGCTCAGGGCAATCATTGAAAAGGAAGCGTTGGCCTGGGGAGTCGGAAAAGCAGATGCAGGAGAAATAGACGAAATAAACATCTTGAATGCTTCGATTCTGGCTATGCACCGTGCTGTGGACCAACTGGCAATTGTGCCTGAATTTATCATTGTTGATGGAAATAAATTCAAAAAATACAGGGATATACCTCATCAGACCATCGTAAAAGGCGACACGAAGTACCTTTCCATCGCTGCAGCATCTGTTTTGGCAAAAACGTACCGGGATGACCTGATGTGTCAGTTGAGCGAACAATTTCCCTGCTACGGATGGAACAAAAACAAAGGCTACCCTACCGCAGAACACCGAAAAGCTATTTCGAAGCATGGGGTGAGCCCTTTTCACCGTTTGACATACCGACTGCTCAAAGAGCCGGAATTACCTTTGACATTTTAGAGAAACCGGTACGAGAAACCGATACTCATCAGTTCTTTCAGTTGTATTTTGGTTTTTTCGCCATTTTTCAAAATGATTGTATTGTCGTACCTCGGATTGATGGAAATCCGGGTAGTGAGAAATCTGTTGATAATGAAGTTGTTCACTATTTCCCAATCTATTTCCACTTTTTTATAATCGGTGTAAAAAGTGAGTTTGGAGTCAAGATTCCAGTTTCGGGCGGGTACTATATTCAGTTGCGCCCGGAATGAGCTACCGATTTGCTTCAATTGATTTTCCCCTTTTTTAATA
>JAGPGR010000028.1 GCA_018055865.1 Paludibacteraceae bacterium
CAGTGATTATTACGGTCTGTAAAACACGTTTTTATTTTTTAATTGCCTGATAGATTGATGTATATCTCATCTCATGTTTTTTTATTTTTTTTACAATACTTATACCAAAAAATTCATCTTTTTTGTACCTTTGCATTGAAAATTACAAAAAGAGGTTAAATATCAAATACATAATACAACTATCAGATATATAAGTATTAACAAAAAAACATTATTAAACTATTAAATAAAATATCTGTATGGACAATACATTTTTCAGTAAATTCACCCCAAAAGAACCCAAGTTTTTTCCCCTGTTAAAAGAAATTGTAGGAGTAATCAAAACCGCCTCCGGCTTAATGGCAGAATTTGTGGAAAAAGGGAATCACGAAAATGCAGCTGAATACTACAAAAAGATTAAGGACGAAGAACGTAAAGGTGACACATTGTCTAACAGAATTTTTGATGAGTTGAATTCTACTTTTATCACTCCCTTTGACCGCGAAGATATTCATCACCTGGCCAACCGGATGGACGATGTGACAGATTACATCAATAGTGCTGCCAAACGTATTTTTTTGTATAATCCCAAAGAGATTCCTGCAGCGGCCAAAGATTTGGTGGCACTGATTATGGAAGCTGCCGAATGGATTGACAAAGCAGTAGGCGAACTGGATGTATTGAAAAAAAGCAGAAAAAACGTTTCTCAGTATTGTTTTGAGTTACATTCGGTTGAAAATAAAGCGGATGATGTGTATGAACACTTTTTGATTGAGTTGTTTCAAAAACAAAGCGATAGTGTGGAACTAATAAAACAGAAAGAAATCATGTATGAGTTGGAAAAAGCAACTGATGCTGCAGAAGCTGTTGGGAAAATAATAAAAACGATAATTGTGAAATACGCCTAAAAGTGGTTTTCCGGTAATTATTATTTTTTGTTTTTTTAAACCCCTTTTACCAACTAATATTTGAGTATGACGTTATTAATCGTAATTATCGCTTTAGCGCTTATTTTTGATTTTATCAACGGTTTTCACGATGCTGCCAATTCTATAGCAACCATCGTATCGACCAAAGTGCTTACTCCTTTCCAGGCCGTACTTTGGGCAGCAATGTTCAACTTTGTTGCTTTTTTTATTGCTAAATATCTTATCGGTGGCTTTGGTATAGCCGATACAGTTTCCAAAACCGTAATTGCCGATTTTGTAACATTACCGATAATATTTTCGGGAATTGTTGCTGCCATTATCTGGAATTTGGCCACCTGGTGGTTTGGTATCCCTTCTTCTTCCTCACATACACTTATTGGAGGTTTTGCCGGCGCAGCTATAGCCAAATGGGGCTCATTGTCCGTTGTAAAAGGTACTGTAATTCTGAAAATTGCCTCCTTCATCTTTCTGGCACCTTTAATCGGGATGCTGGTGGCCATGGTTATTTCGGTCTTACTTCAGTGGTCTGTCAAGCGGGCTAATCCTCACAAAGCCGATTCGTGGTTCAAACATTTTCAGCTGGTCTCATCAGCGCTGTTCAGCATCGGCCATGGATTGAACGACTCTCAAAAAGTAATGGGAATAATTGCAGCAGCTTTGATTGCCACACACATACAGCATCCTGAAATAGGCTACGGAATTAACTCCATCAATGATTTGCCTAACTGGGTTGCATTTGCTTGTTTCACGGCAATCTCGCTCGGCACCATGTCAGGAGGGTGGAAGATAGTAAAAACAATGGGTACCCGAATTACCAAAGTAACTCCATTTGAGGGGGTGGTAGCAGAAACTGCCGGAGCGATGACACTTTATCTGACCGAATTCCTGAAGATACCTGTAAGTACTACCCACACCATTACAGGTGCCATCATTGGAGTCGGATCGGTGAAACGATTGTCGGCTGTACGCTGGGGCGTCACCCGCAAACTACTCATTGCCTGGATTCTGACTATTCCGGTCAGCGCATTGATTGCAGCAATTGTATATTGGGCGCTCGGGCATCATTTGATTTGATACTAAATGTATGAATCCCGATAGATTAATCGGGATAAATTTCACGTTAAGAAATATAAAAATAAAAGGGCTTCACCAAGTTTGTGATGCCCTTTACTTTTTTCTGCACGCTTTAATTCGTAAAAGGATTGATAATTTCACTCTTCAAGTCCCTGAATCACTTATCGAATTTCAACCAATTGCTCAATCGATTTTCTTATTTTAGGCTGTTCTGCCAAACGATCTGCTTTTTCATCCCGGAAACCGAGTGTAAGCAGCACAACGGCTTCTTCAGAGTCAGTGTCGAGACTAAGCATTTCATTGATTGCCTGAACATTAAATCCTTCGATAGGAGTGGAATCGATACCCAACTCAGCAGCTGCTACCAAAGCAAAACCAAGAGCAATATAGGTCTGGCGTATCATCCAGCTGAATTTGTTAATAGCCGGATTTTCTATCACTTTTTGAATTTTGGAGCGATAGCTGGCAATGTATTCATCTGAAGAATTGCGTATTCGTTTCATTTCGTTCAGATAGCCTTCTACATATTCTTCATCCAGTTTTTTTCTGGCTTTGAAAATAAGCAGGTGTGAGCATTGTTGCAATACGATTTGCGGACAGGATTTCTCGAAAATTTCATTCAAAAGTTCTTTGTTTTCGGTAACTATTATCTTAAAAGGCTGCAACCCGTAGGCAGTCGGCGCAAGCCTTACAGCTTCGAGAATTGTATGCAAATCTTCGTCAGAGATTTTTTCTCCGGTCATTCGTTTGGTGGCATATCGCCAGTTGAGTGATTCTATTAAGTTCATTATAGTTGGTTGATTTGCTCCCCTGCCACCCCAAAAAATGGGTTCAGAAAAAGACATTTCTGGTTTTTGAGTTATTGCGTTATTGAGTTGTTTGGTATTGTTAATTTTGTCCTGGTTCTTATAGCCTTTTTTTAACTTATTGATATCTTGATAAATACATGCATTGTTTAATGAATTTTGTGTCTACTTCGTGTTTTTTGTGTATCAGTTAACTGAGTTGTTACACAATGTTACTCCAAGAAAATTCATAAAAAAGTAGATTAATGTACCTGTCAGTATATGAACCACATAAAACAAACAGACAAGTTCTGATTCACTGTCAATCAAGTAGTTAATTCGGATGCGAAAGTTGAATAAGATACGAACCATTCGTGAAATTTCGTTATTCCTGTTTCGATAGAAGTGGATGGTTTGTAATCAAAATCGTGTTGTAAATGTGTAGTATCTGCAAAAGTGGCTATTACGTCTCCCGGTTGCATATCTTCCAGCGTAATTATTGCTCTTTTTCCGGTTGTTTTTTCAATTATTCCAATAAAATCCATCAGTGCAACAGGCTGCGAATTACCCATATTGTAAATTTCATACGGTATTTTTTTCTCCGGCGGTGATGGTATGATTTTCAGAATTCCTTTTACAATATCATCAATAAAGGTGAAATCTCGTTGCATATTACCCTGATTGAAAACCCGTATCGGCTGTTCGTTCATTATGGCATTCATAAATAATGAAGGTGCCATATCCGGTCTTCCCCAGGGACCATACACCGTGAAAAATCGTATTCCGGTTGTAGGAACCGAGAAAAGATGGCTGTAAACATGCGCCATCAGTTCATTTGCCTTTTTGGTGGCAGCATAAAGGCTTGCGGGAGTATCGGTCGCGTCGGTTTCCCGGTAAGGAATGTTGGCGTTTAATCCGTAAATGCTGCTGGAACTGGCATAAACCAGATGTTTTATTCCGAAATTCCGGCAATTCTCCAGCAGATTTTCGAACCCGGCAATATTCGAACTGATATATGTGTCTGGATTTTCGAGTGAATACCTCACACCCGCCTGAGCGGCCAGATGCAGAATGTGTGTGAATTTTTCGTTTTCAAATAAGGTTGCCAAGGCATTTCGATCGGTTATATCCAGTTGGACAAAGCTGTAAGAACTATTTTTTGAACTGCCAATTAATTCACCCGGCTTTATATCATTTCTCGAAATACCGGCATCCGACAATCGGGCATATTTCAGATTTACTTCATAATAAGCGTTGATATTATCCAGTCCGATGACCCGATATCCCGCTTCTGTCAGTGCTTTGGCTGCGTGGTATCCGATAAATCCGGCAGCTCCTGTTACGAGGATTTTCATTCTATTCATTTTAGCACTACAATGTAGTAATTAACACCGAGGTAACGCTCTTTGTTTTCAATCAATGCCGCTAATTCGTTGTCCGTTTCCACTCTTTTCCGTTCGACGATGAGTAACTCGTTGGTATTGAGTTTACTGCTCAATTCTTCGAGAGTGACTTCCTGAACTTTTTCACCCAGAAAAACATCCATGCTCACCGAGCGCCTTATTTTATAGGTATTATAACCGGTTGTTTTATTTTTTTCCGAAATAGTTTTAGCCTCTTTGCACACATCAGCGAAACCCAGTTGCGGATTTATTTCTTTCAGCGACCAACCCACTACAAACAGCGTCAGGAAAAGCCCGAAAGCGAATGCTTTTATTGTGAGATATATGTCTTTCTGCTTGTAAATGAGAATAATACCGACAATTCCTGTGAGTGATAAAATGCCGGTTCCTGCATATATCAAAGGCAAACGAAGGTACGCAAGTTCGGCATTTTGAGTGGTGACGATTATCAATCCGGGCAGAGCCGCAGCAAAAATTACAGCCGGAATAACCAGCGAAAGAGCCATCCACTTGTTCCAGGAGTATTTACGCAGTTGTAATGCAGAGAAATAAGCGAGAAAGGGCAGGAGCGGAACCAGATAGATAGCCAGTTTGGAGCTAAATAACGACAGCATCAGGAAAGTGGCGCCAAAAGTTATCAGGAAAAACCACTCAACATCCGTTTTAATTTTTTTGTAATACAGACTCGCAGCCGTTAAACCGATAAAAAGGAACGACCAGGGAATGACAGAGTACCAGATTGACAGGCCATAGAAATAAAACGGGGCTTTGTGATGGAATGAATCCACGGCGCGCCCTACTGTTTGATGAAATACCAGATTGTTCAGATATTCTGTTCCGCCTTCGGCCAATACACCGGCAAACCAGCCTCCGAATAGCACAAGCAGAATAATCCACATTTTGGCTCCCCAGTATTTTCCCCACGATTTGAGTTGCTTTTTGAAAATTAAAAAAGCGATAGTGGAAACCAGCGGCATCAGTATTCCTACCGGACCTTTGGAGAATACGGCCAGAAACACTAAAACAGGAAATAACCAGGTATCTTTTCGGGTGGAAGTGCCGGAATAAATCTGATAGAAAGTGTACAGTGCCAGCACAATAAACATAGTCATCAGCATATCCATCCGCACAATTGGTGTAGATCCCAGAAACAGCGCGCTGCTCATCAGCAGCAACTGCGCAGCGGTTAGATCTTTCTGTTCCGTTTCGTTTTTCACCCACTTATTCAACACCATTAAAATGACTATGGCCGGAATAAACGAAAGTAACGACAAAAACCACATTTGATGCCCGCCGAGCACTTGTTTACCAATCATCATCAGCCAGAAAAACAGTGGCGGTTTATCGGCGTAGGGCACTCCCTGATGGCTGAAAGTGAAGAAAGTGCCGTTTCGCAGCGCCTCGTCAACAATGCTCAGATACCTCAGTTCGTTGCTTGGCGTGTAATCGCGAAGAAGCATGATGGGCAACAGGGCAATTAACCAGATAAAATTCAGGTAATTAGTCTTGATTTGTAATTTCATTTGTTTTATGATTATGTCCCAGAATGATATTGCGGCTATAGGCTACAAATCCAAAAGCTTGTCCGACTATGAGTACCGGATCCAGTCGGATGATGGCGTATATGATGATAATAAATGAACCGACCAGACTAATAATCCAGAAGCCAATGGGCAGAAGCGATTCGTGTTTTCGGGAAGAATAAAGCCACTGATATACAAATCGAAGTGCAAAAATCAACTGACCCAACGAACCGAAAACAACCAACCAGATAGGAATATTGTCGTTTTTGAAGAAATTAGAGATATAAACCGGAAGATTATTCAACATCAGACCGAAAGCAACCACGGGAGTTATTATCAGAACGAATTTGAGTATTTTGTGCAGTTTAGGCCAAATGCCGTGGATATTGAGATTCCACAGATAAATGTAATATGAAACCAATTGGCCGAGTATGATGGAAAAATCGTCGCGCAGCACGCCGTAAATAAACAGCAGATAGGAACCGATAATGCTCAGTAACCAGAAAAAAGGCGGCGCCATCACTTTTTTGGCTTTTTCGGACACAATCCACTGATACAGAATGCGTCCCGAGAAAAATGCCTGTGCTAAAAATCCGATGACATAGACGAAAAGTTGTTGCCAGGTCATATTACTCAATATTAGTATCGCCAACCTTGTAGTTGATATATCTTTTTTTCATCCAGCGGAAAGCAAAACAATCCAGGAAGGGTGACAGGAGGCGGTTCCACAAATTAAATTTTGAAAGACCGGCCGTGCGCGGATAATGTCTTACAGCAATCTGTTTCACTTCCCCTTTTTGCAACTGTATGAGTGCCGGCAGAAAGCGATGCATCCCGTTGAAAAACGGAACCCGTTTGGCATATTCCGTTTGTATTACCTTCAACGGGCAGCCCGTATCTTCCACACCATCATTTGTCATCATTCTACGGAAGCCATTGGCTATTCTGGATTGAATTTTTTTGAAAATGCTGTCTTTTCTGTTGGCACGAATGCCCATCACCATAGCATAATCGGGAATATCTTTCAGCAGCAGGTTGAAATCATCGGGATCGGTCTGCAAATCGGCATCAATATAACCAACAAAATCGGACTGGCAGTAATCTATTCCGGCTTTGATGGCAGCGCTTAACCCGGCATTTTGCTCAAATTCCAGGTAAAAAAAATCATTGCGGCGGGAACAAATATCATGAATGAAGCGGCTGCTGTCGTCTTTCGAGCCATCATTTACAAATATGATACATGCCGGATACAGAGAATGAGACAAAAAATGGCTCAACCGGTTTTCAAGCGCGGTCATATTTTCCTGCTCGTTGTAAACCGGAACTACAATTGAAAATTGATAATCTTTAGTGCGGTTAGGGATATATTGCATAATTTACAGTTTAATAAAATCCTGCAAAATTAATAAATAAAACCTACATAAAGTTTTTTTTCGGGGAAAATAAAATATTAATTTGATAATGAGATAGATTTTTATTTTCCTGATTTTGTTTTGGATTAGTTATCCAGCTTTTTCAATACTAATTTCACAGCTGATTCAATGTCGGAAGTTTCGTTCAGTGCTTTGATAAATGCACTGCCTACAATGGCTCCGGATGAATTTTCGAAAACCATTTCTTTTGTCGCTTTGTTTGAAACACCAAATCCAATCAACCTGGGATTTTTCAGATTCATGGCATTGATTCGCTTGAAGTAATCGATTTGATTGATGAATGAGTTTTGAGTACCTGTAACTGCAGCCGAAGAAACCATGTAGATAAATCCGTTGGTGTTTTCATCTATTTCCCGAATGCGTTCGTCGGAAGTTTCGGGTGTAATCAGAAAAATGAATTCCAATCCGTATTTCTCGGCAATAGGCTTGTAATCAGTCAGATAGTCGGACATTGGAAGATCGGGAATAATCATTCCGTCCACATCTACCCGTTTGCATTCACGGCAGAATTCTTCGAATCCGAATTGCATGATCGGATTCAGATAACCCATCATTACCAATGGAATTTCAATTTTTCTTCGTACATCGGTCAGCTGACTGAAAAGCCGACGAATACTCATCCCGTTTTTCAAAGCAGCATGACTGCTTTGCTGAATCACCACGCCATCGGCCATCGGATCCGAAAAGGGAATGCCGATTTCAACCAGTTCGATACCATTGTCCTGAAGTGCCTGAAGAATAGGAACAGTGTCATCCAACCCAGGAAAACCGGCTGTGAAATAGATAGAGAGAATGTTTTTGTTTTTCTTCCGGAATAATTTATTTATTCTGTTCATCGTCGTTTTTTTCTTTTGGTTTGTTCAGTTCTTCAATAAATTGACGAATTAATGCTGCGTTTTTCAGCCCGGGTCTGATTTCAAACTTGCTGTTTAAATCAACTCCGATCATTCTCGGATGTTCAATTTTCCGGATAGCTTTCACATCGTCTGCTGAAATACCGCCGCTCAACAAGAAGTTTTTTTCGCCTTGATAATCATGCAGGATATTCCAGTTGAACTTTTGTCCCGAACCGCCGTGAAGATCGGTTTTTGTGTCGAAAAGAAATAAATCGGCCGCATCTTCGTAATCCTTCGTAACTTTCAGGTTGTAGGATGCCATTATCGGAAAAACCTTGATAACCATTGTTTTAGCCTCTTCTTTTATTTCCAGGCAAAGCTTTTTGTTGTCGGCACTATGCAGCTGAACAGCATCCAGGTCGTATTTATGAATGCAGGTCAGGATATTTTCCAGATTTTCATTCACAAAAACACCTGCTTTTTTGATTGAAGCCGGCAAAGCATTCAGTAAGCCTACATCCAGATTTTTCGCAAAACGGGGTGAATTCTGATAAAAGATAAAACCCATGTAATCCGGTTGCAAAGCCGCAATTTCACGGATGTTTTCGGGCTCACGCAGACCGCAGATTTTGATTAGCATAAATAATTTGAAGCCATCTAACCCCCAAAACAGGAATTATAACGGGCGGTTTATAAGTAGTTAAAGTAATCAAATTTTGTTCATTCCACTTTCTCTCACGGGGAGATTCAGGGGGCTGTCTGTATAATAAACTCACGCAAAGCATTCGCAGGATTTTCTTCTTTCATAAAATTTTCGCCCATCAGAAACCCCTGATAGCCATATTCCCGGAGTTCCATCACTGTTTCAGGCTTAGAAATCCCGCTTTCGCTTATTTTTGCAAATTCAGCCGGAATTAACCCGGCCAATTCTTTTGAAATGTTGGTGTTGACTTCAAATGTTTTCAGATTCCGGTTGTTAACACCAACTATATCAACGAATTCGTTTATGTGCTCCAATTCCTGCTTGTTGTGAATTTCCAGCAGTACTTCCATACCCAGCGATTTTGCCTGTTTACCCAACGATTTCGTTTTCTGAGGAGTAAGAGCAGCAGCTATGAGCAAAATCACATCCGCACCCCATGCTTTGGCCTCAAAAAGCTGGTATTTGTCCACAATGAAATCCTTACGTAATATCGGGCAAGAAACATGAGGTCGTGTTAATTTCAAATCCTCGGGCTTTCCGCCGAAAAACAGCTCATCGGTCAGGATTGAAAGGCCGGAAGCACCTGCCTCAGCGTATCCTGTTGTGATTTCAAGCACATTGGCGTTTTCATGAATCCATCCTTTCGACGGAGATTTCCTTTTAAATTCAGCAATAATACCCGAATCGGAGGCTTGCAAATTATCTTTCAAAGATATACATTTTCTCCGGAAAAATGGCTCAATTTCAAGTTCCAAAATCGTTTTTAGCTGCCTACTTTCATAAATTTCCAGTTGTTTTTGGCTAATTATGTTATCCAGTATATTTCCTGCCCCCCTATCTCCAAAAGGGGGTGTTTGAATTTGTATTTCGGAATTCACTTTTTCATTCAATTTTCTTACTTTCATTTTTGTGAAAATCTTTCTTCGTTTTTTTCTGTAATTTTTTTAAAATACGCCAATAAACGACTTTGAAGGTTAAGGTGTGTATATCTCAATAAACTTTTCAAAAGCTATTTTGGCATTTCCGCTTTTTAATGATTCAAGCGCTTCTGCCTTGCATTCTTCAATCGACTTTTCGGGACAAAGTGTCTGAATAGCAAAAGCGGCATTGATTACCACTGCATTGTGTTGCGCATCGGTAGCATTGCCATTCATTATATTCATAAAAATTTGGGCAGCATCTCCCACTGTTTCTCCTCCCCACAGTTCTGTTTGTTCAATCCGTTTGAATCCCAATTCTTCGGGTTCGTAAACGGTTTCACCAAGTGAATTAGTTACTTTGCAGGTTGTGGTCAGCGAAATTTCATCGTATCCATCCAGCGTGTGAACAATGGAATAGTTGGTCCCCAGACTCTGATAAATATAATTGTACAATCGCATCATTTTTAGATTGTAAACGCCCAGACATTGATAATTAGGCCGAAGCGGGTTGATAAGCGGACCAAGCACGTTGAAAAAAGTCCTCACACCGATATTTTTACGCACACCGGCCACATTTTTCATAGCCGGGTTGCACAAAGGTGCATGCAGGTACGTAAATCCCGAATAATCAATGGCTTTTTTCAAGACACTCATATCTGTAGTAAATTTTGCCCCGTAAAATTCCAATACATTGGAAGATCCGCTCACGGAAGTTGCACCGTAATTTCCGTGTTTTGCTACTTTGTAGCCTGCACCGGCAAGCGCAAAGCAGGCGCAGGTAGAAATATTGAATGTGTTTTTTCCGTCGCCACCGGTTCCAACAATGTCAATCGGATCAAATTCCGATAGATCTGCTTCAATTGCCATATCGAGTAAGGCATCCCGGAAACCGATGATTTCGTTCAGTTCGATGCTTCGCATGATGAAAACAGAAATGAATGCTGCAATTTGCGATTCGTTGTATTTTCCTGCAGCAATACTCGTCATAACTTCGGCTGCTTCACTACGTGTAAGTGATTGATGTTCAAAAAGTTTATTTAATATTTGTTTCATTAAGCCCTCCTGACCTCCCTGAAGAGGGAGAAAAAGAATTTAGTTTTTAGTATATAATGTTTATGCTCTTAAAATCACCCTTCGATTTAGGGGGCCTGTAACCAGTTTTTCAACATCTGCTCTCCTTGAGGTGTTAACACCGACTCCGGATGGAATTGCACGCCGTGAACGTTGTATTTTCTGTGTTTGAGTGCCATAATCATTCTGTTTTCATCCATTGCCGTTATTTTCAGGCAATCGGGCAATGTCCCGGAATTCACTGCCCAGGAGTGATACCGCCCCACATTGAGCGTGGCAAGCATGTCGTAAAATAAAATATCATCATCGATTACATTTATTTTGGTAGCTACTCCGTGGTAAACATCCGACAGATTGATCAGACTTCCGCCGAAGGCTTCTGCTATTGCCTGATGGCCAAGGCAAACTCCCAGAATGCTCTTGGTAGGGTAGTAGGTGCGTATCACATCTAGCAAAATTCCCGATTCATGCGGTAGTCCCGGTCCGGGAGAAAGAATGATTTTATCAAAACGGTCAATTTCATCCAACGAGATTTTGTCGTTGCGGTGAACTTCCACGTCGGTATAACCCAGATTTCTGACGGCATGAACCAAATTGTAAGTGAATGAATCGTAGTTATCGAAAACAAGGATACGGACTCCTGAACTTGCCCCCCAACCCCCTAAAGGGGGAGTTTGAGAGTGCTTGTTTGAATTTTCTGTGTAATCGTTATCTTTTCTCATGTAGTTTTTTATGAAAATATTTAAAAAGTGTGATTCTGTTTTTACACTGTCGAATAAAGCTTTTTAATTCTCCCGTCAGGGATTTAGGGGGCAATTTCCGATAACTGTATTGCTTTTTTCAGCGCCGCCAGTTTATTATTTACTTCCTGCAATTCAGTTTCCTCGTCAGATTTGCTCACAATACCTGCTCCGGCCTGGTAATAAAGAGTATTTTTTTTGCTCACAAACGAGCGAATAGTGATAGCCTGATTGAAACTTCCGTCGAAACCTATGTAGCCGATGCAACCGCCGTAAGGTCCGCGGTCGTGTGGTTCCAGTTGGTCAATCAGCTGCATGGCTCTGATTTTAGGTGCCCCCGACAGCGTTCCGGCAGGAAAAGTATCGGCAAAAAGTTTGATTATTTTAGTGTCAGGGTTGAGTTTCCCGCTTACGCTCGAAACCAAATGAAGTACATGCGAATAGTATTGGACTTCGCGAAATACGTCGACCTCCACATGGCTGCAGTTTCTGCTCAGATCGTTGCGGGCCAGATCAACGAGCATCACATGTTCGGCATTTTCTTTCGGATCGGATTCCAGTTTTTCGGCCAGTTCCAGGTCTTTTTCATCGTCACCGGTCCGGCGGAAAGTTCCTGCTATGGGTTTAATGTGAGCTTGACGGGTCTTTGCATTTACTACCAGATGTGCTTCGGGTGACGACCCGAATATCCGAAAATCACCAAAATTAAAATAATAAAGATATGGAGATGGAGTGTTAGAGCGCAGATTGCGGTAAAGCGTGAAGTCATCTCCCTTGTATTTTTGGTAAAATCTACGTGAAAGTACAATCTGAAAAACATATCCTTTGTGGCATTCT
>JAGPGR010000257.1 GCA_018055865.1 Paludibacteraceae bacterium
GAAGGAACGCAAGCCATCACACCAAGTCGCACGGTTTACGACGGACATGCTGACGACCCGACTATCGAAGGTGCAAAATTTCACAAACGTAACGGCGAGTATTATATTTTTGCACCGGCCGGCGGAGTTGCTACCGGTTGGCAGGTGGTGATGAAATCCGAAAACGTATATGGTCCTTACGAGCGAAAAGTGGTGCTGGCGCAAGGAAAAACGCCGATAAACGGTCCGCATCAGGGAGCCTGGGTAGATACGCAGGAAGGTGAAGATTGGTTTTTTCATTTTCAGGACAAAGGGGCTTACGGACGTATTGTGCATCTTCAACCGATGGTTTGGAAAGACAATGGATTTCCTGTAATCGGGATTGACAAAGATAATGACGGCATAGGTGAACCGGTTTTGGAACATATAAAGCCGAAAATTTCGGGTAATTATCCAAAACAAACACCTGCTGAAAGTGATGAATTTTCGACCAATGAATTAGGTCTGCAGTGGCAGTGGCAAGCCAATCCAACTGATTGGTGGAGTTTTTCGGATGCACAGAAAGGAAATCTAACGCTTTTCTCTGTTCCAATTCCTGAAAACTACAAAAACCTGTGGGATGTGCCGAATTTGCTTTTGCAGAAATTTCCTTCGGATAAATTCACAACAATGGTGAAGTTTTCCTTTAAACCCGATGAGCGATTTGTAGGCGAAAGAGCAGGTTTGCTCATCATGGGAATGGATTACGCCATGCTTTCCATCGAAAAAACGAAGGATGGATTCTCCATTTCGCAGGATGAATGCACAGGTGCTGATAAAGGAAAAGCTGAAGTGAAAAATGAAACGATTTCGGCCGGTCAGTCGGATGTTTTTTTCCGGGTAAATGTAGGTGCGGATGCTATGTGCAGTTTTTCTTACAGCCTGGATGGAAAGAAATTCACTAAAATCGGAAAAACTTTCAAAGCGCGCGAAGGCAAATGGATTGGTGCAAAAGTCGGAGTTTTCTGCTCCCGCCCAATCAGCAACAACGATGGCGGAAGAATGGAAATCGACTGGTTTAGAGTTGATTAGCAACCCCTAACCCCTCAAGGTGTAAAAGAATCTGAGTTATCAAAATTATAGAATTATTGAGCTTGAAAATGCATAAAAGTCTATATTCTGCACAAAAAGTCCCCCTTGGGGGATTTAGGGGGCTTTTACTTTTTTTATTTCTACTTTACTTCGGACTTATCAATGCCCAAACAATCCTGATAAAAGGCATTCCGCGTGATACAAGCTACACGGTTTACAGTTCTTTTATCAAAGAAAAAAAGAATTTTCCTTTCATTCAGGTGGTTGACACAAAATCGGATGATTTGAATTCCTATTCCAATATTAGTTACAAAACGATTTCTCCCAATCGGGAATTGAAATTAAATATTTTCCGTCCCAAAACAAATGAAATTTTACCAGCCGTTCTGATGATTCACGGCGGCGGTTGGAATTCCGGCTCACCGGATTTACAAAAAGCTCTGGCGCTGAATCTTGCAAGAAAAGGCTTTGTAACCATCACCGCCGAATACCGGCTGATACCCGAAGCTGTATATCCTGCCGGTGTGAATGATTTAAATGACGCTGTAAAATGGATGTATGAAAATGCTGATAAATATCATTTTGATAATTCAAAAATCGCTGTTTCGGGTTGTTCGGCCGGTGGACAGTTAGCTAATTTGATTGGTACAAAAAATATTGACGGACTTATCAAAGCCATAATCAATATCGACGGTATTTCCACATTTATTGACTCAGCAACGGTTCAGAGAGCCCGAAAAGCACGTGAAACAAACGGAAAAATGCCGGTAGATGCGCTCTGGCTGGGTGGAACGTATGAGGAAAATCCTGAAACGTGGAATGAAGCTTCGGCGCTCGGTTTCGTGAATGAAAACTCTTCTCCCGTATGCTTTATCAACAGTTCCATCCCGCGTTTTCACAACGGACGTGATGAGCATATTCATAAACTCGACAGCCTGAACGTCTATTCAGAAGTTCATACATTCGAAAATACGCCTCATACATTCTGGCATTTTCATCCGTGGCATATTTCCACAGTCAATTATATGGCCGTTTTTTTGGATAAAATTTTCCAAAAAAAAGCAAGTGAGTTCGATAGAAAAGGCATCGATATCGTTGTGTCACAAGATGGCAGCGGCGATTTTCGCACTGTTCAGCAAGCCATTAATGCGGTACCCGATTTTCGGAAAAAACAGACCCGGATTTTCATCCGCAACGGGTATTACCGTGAAAAAATCATCATTCCCGAAACCAAAGACAGTCTGATTCTGATTGGCGAAGATAAATTCAATACCATTTTGTCGTTTAATAATTTTGCCTCCAAACCAACCGGCTTCGGTGACCAGCTTGGAACTTCCGGCTCAGCGAGCGTGTATATTTCTCCGGCTAATTTTTCAGCCGAAAATATTACCTTCGAAAATGCTGCAGGTCCTATTGGGCAGGCCGTTGCAGTGATTGTGCGCAGTGATAAAGCCCGGTTTGTGAATTGTCGGTTTCTCGGGTTTCAGGATACGCTTTATACGCACAAAATTGGCAGTCGACAGTACTACAAAAACTGCTACATCGAAGGAACGGTCGATTTTATTTTCGGCTCATCGGTAGCCTATTTTGACGAATGTGACATTTTTTGCAAAAATAGCGGCTATGTAACTGCACCTTCTACACCACAAAACAGTCCGTTCGGCTATGTTTTCTACAAGTGCAAAATTAATGGTGATAATCCGAATTCGTTCTTCCTCGGCAGGCCGTGGCGCCCTTATGCCAATGTCGCATTTATTGAGTGTGAAATGAGCGATGTTATCAAAACTGAAGGCTGGAATAACTGGGGAAAAGCATCGAATGAGAAAACGGCTCGTTTCTATGAATATAAAAACACAGGTGATGGCGGTAACCTGATGAACAAACGAATTTCCTGGTCAAAAACGATGACCGAAAAGCAACTTAAAAAACACACTAAAGAATTGGTGCTTGGTAAAGATTTTATATTCAACGGTTTGTAAACACAGAATTTTAATACTCATTCAAAAAACAACTATAAATATCATAATATGCTTGAATTCAGTCGATTACTTGTTTCTGCACTGCTTTTATCCTTTTTCGTGCAAGGAAACTCACAAACCATAACAGTAAACAACTTCTCAAGTCACGAAATTAGGGATATTGTCGTCGAAATTCCGGTGAGAAACCTTCCGATTTCAATCGGAAATTTCTCGGTTGCTTCAAAAGATGGAGTAACAGTACCGCTTGAAATAGTTACTGATTTAAAAGGAAATCAACAGGCGATTTTTCCGGTCAAATACCTGAAGCCTTATTCTTCAAACGTGTTTCTTCTGCTTAAAGGAAAAGCCGATGAATATCCAAAACGCACTTATGCCGAACTGGCTCATAAAATAGGAGGACAGTTCAATGGAAATACTTATGAAGGCGGTTTTTCATGGGTCAAACCAAACTATATGAAGGTTCCGGGCACATTCAGAGATCATGCTTACTACATCAAATACGAAGGTCCGGGGTGGGAGAGTGATAAAGTGGGCTATCGCTTTTACCTCGATCAGCGAAATGCAATAGATGTTTTCGGCAAAAAAACGCCCGGAATTGTGCTGCCTGGAATTGGCATTGACGGATACGACAGCTATCACAACATGTCTGAC
>JAGPGR010000258.1 GCA_018055865.1 Paludibacteraceae bacterium
GAATGCTTTGACCGACTCTCCGAATGCCGTATTGGTTTCGTAAGTCGTCAGGGCATAGTTGAAAAGGGCTTCCTCCCGTACTTTGGTGTTGAAGTTGGTCTGTGTGGCAGCTTCGAATGCAAGGCGTGCATTGTCCTTGTTGCCGAGTGCCACGTAGGCATTGCCGAGTTGCAGATAAGCGTTTTCGGACATTTCATCGGGCTCAATGGTAACCTGCGAGAGATATTTCACCGCATCGTCGGGTTTCCCGGTTTTCAGATAGCTGATGCCCAGGTAGTACATATCGTTTCTGAGTACCTGCGGAAAAATTTTCTCGTATTTTTTCAGATTATCAATGGCTTTCGCGTAGTTGCCGTCGGCATAAGCTTTTTCGCCGGACATTCTGTAAAGTTCGGCATTATTTATATTGTCCGGATATTTTCGGATAAGTATTTCAGCCCGTTTTTCCATTTCAGTGAAATCCTGTTTGGAATAATAAATCTGTGCAATGTAATAGGGAGCAATATCTTCGAATTCCGGATTTTTCTCCACAGCCAGCAGGTCGGTTAGGGCGACATCGTAGTTGCCCAGGCGGTATTCACTGTAGCCCGTGTAGTAGCGGGCAGCAGCCTGATAGGCCGAATTCATGCTTTTCAGTGTTTTGAAAATATCCAGCGCTTTCCTTATTTCGTTTATTTCCAGATTGGCATACCCGCGTGAAAAAAGGTAATCCACCTTATCGCGTTCTATCAGACGGGTTTCATTTATCTCTCTGAAGTAGGTGAGTGCCTTGTCGTAATTGCGGGCTTCGTATTCGAGCATGCCGAGCATTAGCTTTGTACGGTCCAGGTAGGGGGTGTACGGATGTTTGTCCAGATACTCCAGCAGCATGTCGTAGGCGTTTTTCTGACGCAATTCGTAGGCATTGGAAGCCAGGTAGTATTCGGCCTCCTGAATCATGCCGGCCTGAGTGGGCTCGGCTTTTTTCAGGTATTCCTCGAAATCGCGGTAAGAGGCAGCCCATTTTCGCTGATTGAAAAGATCTTTTCCGTCGTGAAAAAGTTTATCGTACTGGGTGAAAACCGACGAATGCTGTGCAAAGGAAGTAACTACCGAAGCACAGAAAAAAAGAGTAATAACGATTTTTTTTAACATAATACTATAAATTAACCCTCCGAATGCTGCCGCAGGAAAGCTTCTGAGGGAAGTAAGTGTGAATTAAGCCAGATTGCGATCTCCCCGGGGCAATAGGGGAATGCTGTCAATAAACATCCTGACGGCTTTGCGAACTGAATTTAAACCGAATAATTGCGGATTTATTTCTCTCACCGGGATGAAAAAGCATTCTTCCACATCATCGGCTGCCGTTATCGTTGCATGATTGGGCACGCTGCCTTCAAAAAACAAATCCATGGTCGGAACGTTCAGCCCGCAGTATAAATAATCATTCGGCAGCGAAAATATGTATCGTAGATTACTCATGCGTAATCCCAGTTCTTCCATTACTTCGCGGGCAATGCCCTGCTCAGCAGTTTCGTTATAATCGATAAAACCTCCGGGCAAATCCAGTGTACCTTTGGCAGGTTCGTGCGAGCGCCGGCATACGAGCAGATCACCGTCAGTATTTCGGATAAAAGCGGCCGTGGCAGCCGAAGGATTGACATAATAAATAAACCCGCAGTTGTCGCACTGTTTTGATTTGATATTGTGAACCACAAACGAAGCGGAGCCGCATGCGGGGCAGAATTTAAATTTATCGGAGAAATTCATTAATAAGTTGTATTTTAACCACAAAGATAGCTATTAATAAAAAGGCGTACAAACACAATTTTCAGAGAATATTAATATTTATCATCGTTTAACGGTTATTATGCCTTTACGCCCGCATTATGAATTGTCAGAAATAAAGTGCTGAGTTTTAATCTTTGAGATAGTACTCCACGGTGCTTACCACCCGCACGTTTTTGATGTAAGGTGAATTAGCATCGCGTTCGGAAATCGAAAACTGACCCTGATTGGCACTTTTTATTTTTCCCAGTTTGCTTTTGGAGTCTTCGGCAAACTTCACGGCAGCCTCACGTGCATTCTTGGTGGCCTCTTCTATCATTTGCGGCTTAATTTCGTTCAGTTTGGTAAATAAAAATTCCGTTCGGTAATCGTAATCGCCGCCGGTAATGGCAATGCCCTGTTTGAGGAGCGAACCCTGCTCGGTCATCAGGCGGCGCACCAAATCTACCTGATTGGAAGTGACCGTAATGACAGATGTAGCATTGTACCTGTAAGGCGAAGTATTGGTGCCGCCGTATCTCTCGGCATCTTTGTCGAAAACTACCGGAGCAGAAATACTGATTTCATCATCTTTCACTCCATTTGATTTCAGAAATGTAACAACGGTTTTGTTCTTGGTTTCCAAAGAGTTATAGAGCAACTGCAGGTCATCACCCACTTCTTTGAAAGGCAACGGCCAGATAACGCGGTCAGCCTGGACTTCTTTTTCGGCCAGCCCCTTTACCGATACTGCTCTGTCGCGCTGCGCAAACGATTTGATGCCATTCTGAATAAACAAACCTAACATTAGCAAGCCGAAAGCTAAAATAGCTGATTCGATAATTCTGTTTTTCATCTGTTTTACTGTTTTTTATGTTTAATAAATGATTGGAATGGTAGGGAAAATTAACTTTAAATCGTGCAATCATCGTGCCAGCAATCCAAATAACAGGCTTCTTTGACAGAATCTTACAAAATAAAGTAAGAACAGGTTTTAGGTTTATTGTCGCGTTGTGCTTCTACCTTTAGGATGGTTTCAGAAGTATTTTGGATGCAACTTTGAAACCAATTGAATCTGATTTATACCTTCAAAAATACCATTTACAACTGTATTCATTAATTTTTCAACTGAATTTAATGGAAAAAAATCTCAGGGAAAGTGATTGTTTTCAAATTATTCACTCACCCCGAAACATATATCCTGTTTTGTTGTTATTTTTGCTGAATTATTATTTTTTGGACATCCTGTTTCCTTTTACATACATAAAATACCGGTAAGAAGCAGCAAGTTACATTACTTCATTCATCACATACGAAATTGACGAATAAAAACAATCACAGTTCTCCGGATGCCACACGTCCGGCCAAGCCCAATATCTTCAATATTCTGAAACCATACAAGGGAATGATTTCGGTGCTGTTGCTGTTCGCTTTGCTCAGCAATTCAATCAACCTGGTCATCCCTAAAATCATTTCGCACGGCATCGACAGCTATACACAGGCAGATTTTTCATGCAGCCGGATTGTCCTTCAATTTATGTCGGCATCGCTGTTAATCCTGATTTTTGCTTTTCTGCAAAGTATATTTCAAACCTACGCTTCGGAGCGTGTGGCGCGTGATTTGCGCTCGCAGCTTTCGGAGAAAATTTCCCGTCAGAGTTACAGTTTCATTCAGCAGGTCAATCCTTCGAAACTGCTGACCAACCTCACTTCGGATGCCGATTCGGTGAAGATGTTTGTTTCCATGGCCATTGTTGCGGTGGCTTCGTCACTGTTTATCATCATCGGAGCCAGTGCGCTGCTTATCTCCATCGACTGGAAGCTTGCCCTCGCTGTGCTGGCGGTGTTACCCATTATTTCCATCGCGTTTATGCTGGTTTTCAAACGGCTGAAAATGTATTTCAAGCGCAGCAGGGAGATAGTGGACTGGC
>JAGPGR010000029.1 GCA_018055865.1 Paludibacteraceae bacterium
ACTCAACTGGTTAGCTACTCCCTGAATACCGTTGTTGTCGATGGTCAGACCGTCGATAACGATAAGCGGGTCGTTGCTGGCGTTCAGTGACGATCCGCCGCGAATACGAATAGTGGAGCTTCCACCCGGGGTACCACCGTTTTGAGTTACTACAACTCCGGCAATTTTTCCGGAAATCATGTCCTGAGCATTGGTAGTCAGTCCTTTGTTCATTTCTTCCGGTTTAATAGCGGTAAGCGAACCGGTTGCGTCATTTTTCTTGACTGTTCCATACCCGATTGCAATTACTTCTTGCAGCAACTGGGCATCTTCTTCCATGGTAATAATAAAGCTAGATTGTCCGGCTACAGGTATTTCTTGTGTTTTATAGCCGACATAGCTAATCACAAGCGTAGCGTTAGGGGCAATTTCGAGTGCAAACTGTCCGTCGAAATTTGTCATCATGCCGTTGGTTGTTCCTTTTTCAAGAACACTGGCACCGATTACAGTTTCTCCGGCTGCGTCTCTTACTACCCCCGTAACGGATTTCTTTTGTGCATTGGCACTGAAGCCAATCACAAGTGTCAGCACTACGATCAGTAATGATCGCATTTTAATGTTAAATCGTGCGTCCTTCATGCAATTCTGTTTTTTTTGAGGTTGATAATAATTATGATTAATTTAATGATTTTTCAATCACAACAGGCTGAATTATATCAGCCATTTTGTGTTTTGTCTGCAATATCGAAGCAAAATTAAACTTTTGGGAAATTTTAACAACAATATTATCTGCGAATAAGAAGTTTTTACTTCGCAAACGTTTGCAAAAGCATTTGAAATCCAATTAAATGAATTAATTTTACATTTAAATATTCTATTATACATTTGCAATATTGTAATTTTCAGAGTTCTGAGTTCGGAAAATTCGGTATTAAAAACTGACCACATTCATTTTTTATCATGGCTAAAACACAAATAACCATTATTGACATCGCCAGGGAACTCCACATCTCTCCGTCAACTGTTTCCAGGGCGTTGAGAAATCATCCGGATATTAGCCGTAAAACCGTAGAAATTGTAAAAGAGTGTGCCGAAAGACTCAGCTACAAACCAAACGAAACGGCACTCAGTTTGCGTTTAGGACGTAACAATATAATCGGGGTAATTGTTCCTGAAATAGTGCATTATTTCTTTTCTTCCATCGTTCAGGGGATAGAAGAAGTGGCATTTGCTGAGGGATTTAACGTGTTGCTGTTCCGGTCCGAAGAGAGCTATATGAAAGAGTTGAAGATTACCGAATCGTTGATTAATGCCCGCGTGGCAGGTGTTTTGGCAAGCGTATCGAAGGAAACGGATCGTTACGAGCATTTTCAGCAAATACTCGACAACAATATTCAGCTGGTTTTTTACGACCGTATCTGCATCGGAATCATAACCGACCGCGTGGTAGTGGACGACTATGCCGGAGCGCTCACAGCCGTGGAGCATCTGATTCAAACGGGGTGTAAACGAATTGCCTTTTACAGTTCGCCGCTTCATCTGGAAATCTCGAAAAACCGAAAAAACGGGTATCTGGATGCGTTAAGAAAAAATGGCTTTCCGGTTGACGAATCGCTTATGTATGTGTGCGATACACGTGATAAAGCCATTGAGCTGACGCCTGAAGTGCTTGCCCGACCGGACCGGCCGGATTCTTTTTTTGCCATCAACGATCATACTGCTTCCGGAATTTTATATTCTGTAAAAAAAGCCGGTTTCAGTGTCCCCGATGATATTTCCATTTGCGGATTTTCGGGCGGTGACCTGGCCATTGCCTGCGACCCTATGCTTACCACCGTGGAGCAACATGGCTATGAAGTAGGAAAAACGGCTGCAAAATTATTGATTGATAAAATCCGGGGTACGACACACGGGCAATATACCAACCGCATTATAAAGACGAAACTGATAATGAGAGGTACTACGAAACAGAATTGATCTCACGGCCTGTCCCCAAAATCTCCGGAAGGGGGACTTATATCTAAACTGTGATTATTTTGATTTTTGTTATTTTTTTATGATAAAATAAATAATTCTAAAACACGTATATGAATAACGGAACAAAAAAACACCAACCGAACTCACCAAAATCCCCTTCTCAGGGCGTTGCGGGACAGGGACTGAAACAGAAACCAACATTATCACTCCCTCAAATCCTCTCCATCAGTATGGGATTTATGGGCATTCAGTTTGGCTATGCGCTGCAAAATGCCAATGCAAGTAGAATTTTATTGTCTTTCGGAGCCGATATCCAGCAACTTTCGTGGTTTTGGCTGGCAGCTCCCATTACCGGAATGATTGTTCAACCTATTATCGGGCACTATTCAGACCAAACGTGGACCCGCCTCGGACGAAGAAGACCTTACTTTCTGGTGGGAGCTCTGCTTACAGCTATTGCACTGATATTAATGCCTAATGCCGGAGTGTTTGCGTCTGTGCTGCCTGCCATGTTTATCGGTGCAGGTTTCCTGATGATAATGGATGCCTCAATCAATGTGGCTATGGAACCATTCCGCGCACTGGTGGCCGATATGCTGCCAGCCGAACAAACCACAGTAGGTTTTTCTGTTCAGACATTTCTCATTGGTATCGGTGCTGTTTTAGGTTCGTGGTTGCCTTATATTTTGGCAGAATGGTTTGGCATAGAAAAAACGGCTTTACCCGGCGAAATTCCGGATAATGTAAAATTCGCTTTCTATTTTGGGGCTGCCGTGCTGATTATTACTATTTTATGGACAGTAATTACAACTAAAGAATATTCTCCGCAAGAGCTGGCGGCTTTCAACGGGGAAAACTCTGGACTTAAAAATCTGGAAAAAGCTAAATTCTCAGATATTTTCAGGGATATTCTGAACATGCCCAAAACGATGAAACAGCTTGGGTTGGTGCAGTTTTTCACCTGGATGGCACTGTTTCTGATGTGGGTTTTCACCACTCCGGCTGTGGCTCAGCATATCTACGGCGTATCGGTAGGCGACACCTCATCGGCCAACTATCAGGATGCCGGCAACTGGGTAGGACTGATTTTTGGCATTTATAACGGCGTAGCGATGTTTTATGCACTTTTATTGCCATTAATAGCCAAAAAAATCGGCAGAAAACTGACTCATTCCATTTCATTGCTGGCCGGAGCTTTGGGCTTGATTTCAATCTATTTTATCAAAGAACCGAACATGTTAATTCTCTCCATGTTTGGAATCGGATTTGCATGGGGAAGCATTCTGGCTATGCCTTACGCCATACTTGCACCATCGCTGCCAACTCACAAAACAGGAGTTTATATGGGAATTTTCAATTTATTCATCACTATACCACAAGTTATTATTGGGATTTTCGGCGGCACAATCATCCAAAAAGTATTCCAATCGCAAGCCGTTTACGCCATGTTAATAGCCGGTACTTTCCTTATTTGCGCAGCCATCAGCGTATTTTGGGTGGACGACAAAGTAGATGCTTCACACAAACACATATCACATTAATATTATCATAAAATCATGAGAAAAACAATATTATTCTTTTTAACCATACTTGCCGCAATCCAACTGAACGCAGCTCCACATTCCAAACTCAGAACTCAGAACTCAGAATTAAAGGTAGAGCCTTCTTTCTGGTGGACCAATATGAAAAATCCGGAGTTGCAGATTATGCTTTATGGAAAAGATATTTCCAAATCAGAAGTTTCAATTAATTATCCTGGTGTGAGCATTTTGGAAAAAAAACTGACTGATAATCCGAATTACATTTTCTTATACATTAATATTAATGAGAATGCGAAAGCAGGAATTTTTAATATCGAGCTGAAAAACGGGAAAAAGAAAAAAACCGTGAAGTACGAATTGAAAGAGCGAACACCTAATTCAGCTAACCGGGTAAGTTTTTCGGAAAAAGATAATGTGTACCTGATTATGCCCGACCGTTTTGCCAATGGTAACCCGCTGAATGACAGTGTGAAAGGATATCATCAGGGTGTTAACCGAAGTAATTTATCATTTCGGCAAGGCGGAGATATTGAAGGAATGATTCAAAAAATGCCGTATCTGGCCGATCTGGGCATTACCGCACTCTGGACTACCCCACTCTTCGACAACAACGACACTCAATACTCTTATCACCACTACGCAGCTACCGATTATTACAAAATTGATCCCCGATTAGGCAAAAACGAAGATTACCTGCGACTTTCGCAGGCAGCTGCCGGACACGGAATAAAACTGATTATTGACATTGTGCCCAATCATTGCGGCGGCAACCACTGGTGGATGAAAGACCTGCCGGCCAGCGATTGGATAAATGTATGGGATACTTACACTTCTTCTAACTACCGGATGACTGCCTGGACAGATCCACATGCCAGTAAAGCAGACCGCTACCGACTTACTAACGGGTGGTTTGCACCCAATATGCCCGACCTGAATCTGAGCAATCCTCTGCTTTTCGATTACTTAAAACAGGCGTACATTTTCTGGATTGAATACGCGCAAATTGCCGGAATCCGGGTAGATACATATCCTTACAACGATATTAATACAGCAGCTGCATTCATACAGTCATTTCGTGATGAATATCCGAATATGAACGTAGTGGGCGAATGCTGGGTGAAAACCCCTGCTGAAACTGCTTACTATCAATCGGGAAATAACAACAAAGACGGATTCGACAGCCGGCTGCAAAGTGTGATGGATTTCATGCTTAAAGACAAACTGCAGGAAGCATTCAATGAAACGGAAAGCTGGGATAACGGCACGGCAAAATTTTACAGTCATTTTGCACAGGATTTTGTGTATCCAAACACGAACATGATTATGAATTTCGTTGACAATCACGATATTGACCGTTTGTCCTTAGCCGTGAAAAACGATGTGCAAAAATACGAAATGGCACTGGCTATGCTGATGACCGTACGCGGCTATCCCCAAATTTATTACGGCACGGAAATCATGCTCGAAGGCATTCCGGGTGATTATCAGGGACACCGGTTTAACTTCCCCGGAGGATGGGCGGACGATAAACGAAACGCATTTACACCCGAAGGACGTACGGCCGAAGAAAATGAAGTATTTGATTATCTGAAAAAACTTCTTCATTACCGAAAAAACAATGCTGTGCTTCAAAACGGTAAAATGACGCAATTTATTCCCGAAAATGGCATGTATGTATTTTTCCGTCACAACGACGAAAAAACAGTGATGGTGATATGCAATAATAACGCTGGGGAAAGCGTTTTATATACAAACCGTTTTGCCGAAATTATGCAGGGTTTCGTTTCGGGCACTGATATTATTTCGGGCAAAACAGTTGATACGTTGAATCCGGTTTCTATTCCCGGGAAAACTGTCAGGATACTGGAATTAAACTAAAACCCGCAATAAAAAATGCCAACTCCAAAAATCACATTCAAAAATTTCGGCGAAAAACTGCAGCAGGCTTTGATGCGATTTCCGCTTACGGTAACAGCTGTTCTTGCCTTTGCTATTCTTATGATAATCAATATCTACACTCATTTCAAAAATGTGGTGGATGAACGTTTTTTTTGGTTTTTGGGTCTCACCGTTTTTTTTTCGCTGGCATTTTATCTTTTTGCAGAAAACAGGTTAAGCTGCCTGCTGAAAAATCTGCTGAATATCCTTCTGGCTGGATTGCTGGCGTGGTTTTCGCTCACACTCGATAAACCGGTGGTAGAAGCGGAAATTATCCGGATATTAGTCCTTTGCGTAAGTTTCGGAGCGGCGGTGTTTTTTGCTCCGTTCATTATCGGCCGCCGTCCGCTGGCATTCTGGGATTATGTGATGAACGTCATTTATCAGCTAATTATAGCCGGAGTTTTTGCCGGTGTTTTGAAGGGCGGCTTGAGCCTGGCGCTGCTTTCGCTCGATGAACTTTTCGGCATGAATATTCCGGAAACTGCTTATAACTACCTTTCTGTGTTGTGTTTTATAGTGTTCTTTCCGCTATATTTTTTATCTTTCTTACCGCGGATTGACAAAAATGAAGAAGAAAAACCGGTTGATTTTCCAAAAATTTACAAAATACTGGGGTTGTATATATTATTGCCTATTTTAAGCATTTACATCCTGATTCTGTATGTTTATCTGGCTAAAATAATAGTGACCTGGGAACTGCCAAACGGCTGGGTTTCGTGGCTGGTTTCCATACTGGGCATTGTCGGTTACCTGACTATCAGCTTATTGCACCCAATATATCTGAAAGGTGAGAATAAACCGGCAAAACTTTTTATCCGCTATTTTCCCGTAATTCTTTTACCATTGTTGATCTTGATGTTTGTGGGCATTATGCGACGGTTTTCGGACTACGGCATAACCATCAACCGTCTGTTCATTCTTTTGCTCAATCTCTGGCTTTTCGGCATCAGTATTTATTTATTTATCTCGCGTACAAAGCACGTCAAATGGATTTACATCACGTTTGCAGCGGTTGCTTTTCTTTCTTCGGTGGGACCGTGGAGTGTGTTCAGCATTACCAGGCACACCTTGAAAAGTGAACTATCGCAACTGCTCACCGAAGCCAACTGGACAAATTCCAAAGACAATATTATCACTCCGCTGAACAAGGAAAAGCAGAAACGACTGGCCGATGTGGCTAATTATTTACAAACAAATTACGGTGCAAATCTTATCCGCCCCATGTTCAGCTCGCTGGGCGAAAAAGCGGAAGTGAGTAATCTTATCAAAGCGCTGGGAATCAAAGACGAACAACAGCTGAAAGACAACTACTTTTTCGTAAATGCTTCGGAGTCGAGTTTTGAAATCAATGTGGCTGACTACCGTAAAGCCATTCAATTACGAAAACGGCAGGATGAGGATTTGATTTATAAATCGGATAGTTTGAAAATCTCGGTTGATAACGGTCAGTTGAAAATGCTTCAAAACACGATCGAAACGATAATTTCCCTTGAACCAATCATTGAAAAAGCTGCATCAGACAAAAAAGAATCGATCGATCTACAGAATCTGATTCTTGAAAATTCGGAATACAAACTGATTATTTTCAATCTGGACGGACAGCGGAAAATTGATAACTCAATCACAATTAGTTACCTGAATGGATTGCTATTGTTGAAATAAATAAAAGTTCAGATTTCAGGAATTGGAGAGAAAATCACTGATATTTTGAAACAAACTGGAATCTTTTAATCTGAAAACCAGAACATAAAAACCAACACATATGAATACCAAAAAAAACTCACTAAGAATGTTCCAAACAACCTCTTTAGGGGTCTGGGGGGCAACTTTACTCCTTTTAATCCTTTTTACAACTGCTTGCCGGAAGCAAGCCCTGAATCTTCCGGCCAACAGTGAAAACAACCTGAATTTGAATTCACTGCTCACAGTAAAAATAGGTGAAAACACCATTTATACACAGGATTTTATCCTTAACCCTGTCGAAATTGACAGCGTAAGTTCTACCGAAATCCCTGTAGCTTTAACGGATAAAAACTACAAAATTCAGCTTGTGGTTAAACCCGAAACTTCAAACTTTTTCAACATTAATGTTTGGATAAAAGGAGTTCCTTATGCCATTCCGTGCCAGAAATCAGACAAAGTGGATTACCTTTTCTCTTTCGATCCGCAGGGGAAAAAATACGGACGTGTACAGATAGCCGGTCAGATGAACGATTGGGCTCCGAATCTTTCGCCCGATTTGCAGCTCAACGACAGCGGGAAGTACGCCGCCACGCTGAGTTTAAGTCCGGGTACTTACCTGTATCAAATGTTGCTGGACGGCAATCAGAATCACGACTCCAACAATCCTAACAAAGTGGACAACGGCTACGGAAAATTCAATTCCATTCTGCAGGTAGCCGGCAATTCCGACAAATTTCCGGTACTGACTACCGATAAGAACGAACGTGGCGAGTTTAAGCTGACAACGAAAAATGAGGTAAAAAAAGTGTTTGCTTTCTGGCAAAATTACCTGTTGCCCGAAAGTTTTGTGAATATGGAGGATGGCACTATCAGCATCGAAATACCAAAAGAAGCCGGCAAAACCGAACGTTCGTTTATCCGTGTGTGGGCTGCCAACGACTGGGGAGTGAGCAACGATGTACTTGTGCCCCTGAAACGCGGAAAAATTCTGATCAAATCGTCCGAAATAAATCGCCACGATCATCACGCCCAAATCATGTACTTCATGCTGGTGGATCGTTTCAAAAATGGAAATACCGCGAACGACCGACCTATGAACCGGCCGGATGTGCATCCGAAAGTGGATTTCTTCGGCGGTGATCTTACCGGATTGCAGCAGGTAATCAACGATGAATATTTCAAAAAACTGGGTGTGAACACGCTCTGGATTTCACCGCTGAACCAGAATCCCGACGAACCGTACGGATTTTATGCACCAAAAAACACCAAATTTTCCGGTTATCACGGCTATTGGCCCGTTTCTTTCAGTAAGGTCGACGACCGGTTTGGTTCCAATCAGGAGTTGAAAGACCTGGTGAACAACGCACACAATAAGGACATGAACATTCTGCTTGATTATGTGGCACATCACGTTCATGAACTGAATCCGCTTTACAAAAACAATCCGGAGTATTTCACTTCACTTTATCTGCCTGACGGAACCTTAAACACCGAACGCTGGAACGATTACCGGTTGACCACCTGGTTCGATACATTCATGCCTACTATTGATTATGCTAATCCGACTGTAATAGAAATGATGACCGACAGTGCCATGTTCTGGCTCAACGAATTTCAGCTGGACGGTTTCCGCCACGATGCCTGCAAACACGTAGATTTGCCATTCTGGCGTACGCTTACTAAAAAAATAAAGGAAAACAACAAGGGAAAAAATATGTATCAGATAGGTGAAACCTACGGAAGTCCGGAACTAATCAACAGCTACCTGAATACCGGAATGCTCGACGGACAGTTTGATTTCAATGTATTTGAAGATGCCAATACAAGTTTTGCAGGTGTGGGCGTTCCGGATCTGCAACGCGTGAATGCCGTTTTGCAAAGCAGTCTGAAAACGTACGGCTCTCACAACCTGATGGGCTATATTTCGGGCAACCACGACAAACCCCGCTTCATGGCACTGGCTTCGGGCGATATGAAATTCGGCGAAGACAGTAAAGCCGCCGGCTGGAACCGTGAAATAGGAATTACAGACAGCACCGCGTATGACAAAATGGCGTTGATGCAAACTTTCATACTTACTATACCGGGCATTCCGGTGATATTCTACGGAGATGAAATAGGGCTTACAGGTGCCAATGATCCGGATTGCCGTAGAATGATGCGATTCGAAGACTGGAACAAGCGCGAGCAAAAGTTATTTGACAAAACCGCTGCACTTGCCAAATTGCGCAACAGCAATCCGGCACTTATTTACGGCGATTTTATCAATCTGTACACGTCAGTTGATAGTTGGGTTTACGCCCGGAAATATTTCGATAAAACAGTCATAGTTTTGATTAACAATTCGAATCAACCCAAAAATATGGAAGTTGAGATTCCGAAAAATCTCCAAAAAACATTCAAGGCCAACTTTGGAAGTAAATTCACGTTGAAAGATGGAAAATTGAAAATAAATTTGGGAGCGTATGAGAGTGAGGTACTTGCCCCCTGATATTCTCCAAAAAGGACTTTCCGGTTATTAAAAGATTAGTCAACCCTACTTAGAAATCCTTTTTCGATAATCGAAAATCAATATAATATGATAAAAATCAGTGAAACCAAAATAAAAAAAGCCGGAGAAACCGGCGTGAATGAATTTCTGCAGGTATTTACCGATGCCTATCTGGATGCATTGGGTGGAAACCTGACTGCTGAAAATATGCACTTGCTCAACGGGAATCAGCACACGCTGCTGGCTTATCATTTTCTGAAGGAAGAAGTGATGTACGGTGGTTTTGTGCAACTGATTCAAAACGGCTACGGCGGCTACATTTTCGGTAATCCGGTAGCAAAAGCCCTGAAATTGTTTGGTGCGGCAGATGCAGCCAAAATCATTTACAAAGCTAAAGAAATCTACGATTTCAACCGTGAAGAGCTGGAACGCGAAACAACCGACGAAGAATTTGCGGCTATGTACGTGGACTTTGAGCAGTTTGATGAGCTGGAAGAGCGATTCTTTGAAATGGAAGAAAAGCAATCAGCCATCATTGCCGCCTACGTGGATGAAAATATCGGGGAATTTGGGAGTATTGAGTAGCTGTGTCTTTGAAAGAAGCTGCCTCCTTAAGTCCCTTTTCGGGGGCGTGAACTGACTCGCTTGTCAAATTCTGATATCGGGATTCGGGATAGAAACCAGGGTTAGGGAGCTAATTCATATACCTTGCCTCTCACCCAGTCTGCCCATTCCACAGGAGTTTTGCTTTTATCAAAAGTAGTATAAGGTATCGGTTTGCCAATTCTTATCTTAAAATGGTTGCCATGCTGTTTGAACATTTCATTTACCAGATAAAGCATCTCTATGTTGGGTAGCCCCAGTTTTGTACGGATTATGGACAGATTGTAAAAAAAGTTGGAATTCCTGCCCTCGAAGTAGATGGGCACGACATTCCGCCGGGTTTGAACAGCTTTCGACACAAACGACTTTTTCCAGGGTAAATCCTGGATTTTCCCTTTCACTTTTCTGGAACACGTACCGGCAGGAAAAGTAATCAGTTGGTTTTCCGAATTAAAAAAAGCTTCCACGGCTTTGGCATTTTCCCTTACACCGGCAGCCTGCCCAACCTTGCTCACAGGCAGAAACATCTCTTTCATCGGGTCCAGAAACATCAGCACATCGTTGGCAAAATACTTGACTTTGTCGTCGTATTTCCGGCCCAGCAACAATCCGAGAATAACACTGTCGAGCCCTCCCAGCGGATGATTACTCACAAAAATATAACGACCACCCTTCGGCGGCAGGTTTTCTACTCCTTCAAAATCGGCACTTACCTCCAGCAATTCGTTTATCGCTTTTTCAATAAAATCAACATTTTTCTTTCCATGTACGCGCACGAAAAATGCATTTAATTCATCCTGATGCATAATCCGTTTGAGATAACGGACTATAACTTTAGGGAACTTTTTGTCGGGAGCCTTCACTTTGATTATTTCTTCAATATCAAAACGCATTATCTTATCTTCCATACATTGATTTTGTCTGTTTGTAAAAATGCAAAAATACAAAAACTTATTAAAATCCATATGCTTAGTGTGTTCATTCACTATCATCATTTTCCAAAATAGCGAAATATTATTCCCCACTTTTCAACATTATTTATAAATTTATTCCAGTATAAACGTAATTAACTGATAATGTATATATTGTGAATAACAACTAAATAGATTCAATAGATGAAAACTTGTTAAAAAACCGGCTTAAAATAACTAATAACTTGTTGATAACTTTGTTGATAAATAATTGTGGGGAAAAGTGGGGAATTTCAAAAAAAAGATATATTTTTACCGTTGGAAAAATAGATCCATTAAAAACATGTCAACATTTATAGGTAAATATGACGCAAAAGCCGATGTAAAGGGACGTATATTCATTCCGTCCGTTTACAGAAAAGTGCTGCCTGATGGAGAAAAAGACAGGCTTGTAATGAGAAAGGATGCCGACAATGACTGCCTGATACTTTTTCCGGAATCCGTATGGAACAAAAAAATAGCTGAACTGAAGTCGAATCTGGATGAATGGGATGCCGACGACCAACTTTTGCTGATGCAATTTGTGTCGGATGCCGAGTGGCTTGATATTGACTCACAGGGACGTGTACTTATTTCGAAACGATATCTGGACCTTATCGGTATAGAAAACAGCGAGGTGATGTTTGTGGGGATGATGGATCGATTTGCAGTGTGGGGACGCCAGCGATATGAAGAGGTGAAATTGCCGGCCGGGGATTTTGCAGCCAAACTGAGAGAGAAAATGAAAAGCACTGCCCTATAAATATATGTAGAGTACTTTTTAAGTTACAACGTGAAAACAAAACATAAAATAAAAGATGTTTCGGCACCAAAATTAATCCCTTCGGGCAGTGGGGAAGCTTACCACATACCTGCATTATTGACTGAAACCATCGATGGGCTGAACATCAAGGCCGACGGCGTGTATGTGGATGTGACCTTCGGAGGCGGCGGACATTCAAAAGAGATATTGAAGCATCTGAACGAAAACGGCAGATTACTTGGCTTTGACCAGGATGAAGACGCGCTTCAGAATATGAT
>JAGPGR010000259.1 GCA_018055865.1 Paludibacteraceae bacterium
AGATAGCGTTTAATGCTTTTTTTAGGTGTTTTTTCAAATTCGTTCGGATAAAGTTGAACTTTAGCAACATTTTCGTACGTGGCACCCATCGAATTTAAGAGTTTTCTGTTTTCTTCCATTACATTTTCCAGGCCATTCTGATCCAATCCTTCGGCATCTACTGCGTCATAATCCGGACATACCAGTGCTACGAGCTTTCCGTTACTTTCTATCACCAGACTCTCCATCACAAAAGGCATATTATTCAGTTTGGCCTCTATTTCTTCCGGATAAATATTCTGACCATTAGCGCTCAAAATCATTGTCTTGTTGCGCCCGCGAATAAATACATTGCCCTGCGCATCCAGTGTGCCCAAATCACCTGTGTGAAGCCATCCTTCAGAATCCAGTATCTGTTCTGTAGCTTCAGGATTTTTGTAATAGCCGGACATCACGTTTTCACCGCGCACAAATATCTCTCCAACTCCTGTAATGGGATCAGGCCGATCTATTTTGGCTTCCATAATACCTTTCAGCATCTTTCCGGATGATTTTGGGATAAAATCTTTGGCCTCCGAATAGCTAATAAGTGGTGCACATTCAGTCATACCATAACCTACGGTGAATGGAAATTTAATTTTCGCGAAGAATTCCTCCACTTCGGCATTGAGTGGTGCGCCTCCCACTACAATCTGTGAGAAATTGCCTCCGAATGCATCCACCAGTTTCTTACGAACCTGAGCCAGCACAGTTTGATCCAGAAATGGGATACTCAGCACCCATCGCATAGAAGGACGTGCCAGCAGGGGCTGAATTTGCTTTTTATAAATTTTCTCAATAATAAGCGGCACACAGAAAATTACATTCGGACGCACTTCGGCAAATGCCTTAAGCAAAATTTTGGGCGAAGGAGTGCGACCAATAAAATGAATGTGACAACCGGCACAGGCTGAAGCCAGAAAATCGAAAGCACAACCGTATGCGTGTGCCAGTGGTAAAAAAGCAACAATATTGAAGCCCGGAGCTATCAGCCCGGTGCCCACAGCAAAAGTGACATTGCCCGCCAGCGCATTACCCGAAGTCATTACACCCTTACTAAATCCGGTAGTACCTGATGTATAATTGATTGAAACCAATTCAGAATTTGGTTTATCCACGTACCTTACCGAGTCTTTGCTGAATCCGTACGGATATTTATGAGCAAAAAGATCCTCAATGTGACGTTTCGACAATTTGGCCTTTTGAATCGGGGCAACAATTTTATCACCACTTTCGCTTTCTTCGAGCAAGGTAGCAGTAGGCTGATTGAGCAATACCACAGGGTGGTAATCGGTGAGTGAGAATACAGCCTGCAACGTAATAAAGTTATCCTCTTCCAGATTTTCCCATATACTATCACTAACGAATAATAATTTTGATTCGGAATGATTGACCACGTGATGAATATCATTGGGATTGAAATCCTGCAATATCGGCACAATGATAGCTCCATAAGTAACTGCACCCAAATATACCATGGCCCATTGCGAATTATTTTTGCCGCATAAGGCAATTTTTTCGTTTTTCTTCACATCACACTGGTCAAAAAGCAGGTGTAATTTGGCAATGCCTACTGCAATTTGTTCATACGTCATTGTATGATTTTCACCAAAATCGGTAAAACCCGGCAATTCCCAATTTTTACGAAACGCATCTTCGTACAGGCGAATAAAATTTTCTTGAATCATATCTGAAAAGTATTTAACATAATCATCCGTTCAGTCTGTTTGTTGGGAAAAACAAATAAATCAGAACAAGCCAGATGTGTTGGGTATTTATTTTACATATCAGCCGACAAAAATAGTAAAAATACACAAAAGAAACAAAAGTGTGCATATTATTTATCATTTTTGTTTTTTTGAATTCCAATACTTTTTCCCGACAGTAAAAAAACCGTATCTTTGCACACTTAAAATAAGCGGATTAAAAAATCAATACGTTGTTAATTTTACCCGCAAACAGTCACAATTGTTATATAGTATGAACATTTCTTATAATTGGCTGAAAAATTACATTAATATTAATGTATTGCCTGATCAAATTTCAAAAATTCTGACTTCCATTGGACTTGAAGTGGGAGGTATCGAAGAAATTCAAACAGTGAAAGGTGGCATGGAAGGCTTGATAGTGGGCCAGGTGCTTACTTGCAGCCGGCACGAAAACTCCGACCATCTGAGTGTAACTACGGTAAATGTGGGCGAAAGCGAACCACTACAGATTGTATGCGGAGCTCCGAATGTGTCTGCCGGACAAAAAGTAATAGTGGCTACCATAGGCACAAAACTTTACTCGGGCGATGAAAGTTTTACAATTAAAAGGTCGAAAATTCGGGGCATTGAATCTCACGGTATGATATGCGCTGAAGATGAAATAGGACTCAGCACGAATCACGAAGGCATAATGGTGCTTCCGCCCGATGCAAAGGTGGGTATGCCGGCAAAAGATTTTTTTGGAATAAAAAATGACACAATCATCGAAGTGGATATTACGCCAAATCGGGCGGATGCTACATCGCATTACGGCGTGGCTCGTGATCTGGCTGCCTTTTTTTCGCTTCACGACGAGGCCGTTAAACTCGTAAAACCCTCTGTTGAAGCCTTCAACATTCAAAATACAGATTTATCCATTCCGGTAAAAATTGAAAATCCGGAAGCCTGTCCGCGCTATTCGGCTATAACAATTTCGGGAATTACCGTTCAGGAATCTCCTGAGTGGCTGAAAACGCACTTGCTCACTATCGGATCAAGACCTATCAATAATGTGGTAGATATCACAAACTTCATTCTGCATGAATTGGGTCAGCCATTACACGCTTTTGATGCTGATAAAATCACAAGCGGGCAAGTAAGGGTGAAAAATCTGCCCGAAGGCACTCCTTTCACAACACTTGAAGGCACCGAACGAAAACTAAGCTCATCGGATCTGATGATATGCAACGGGGATGAACCTATGTGTATCGGTGGAGTTTTCGGTGGAATTGACTCGGGAGTTACCGAAAACACTAAAAATGTGTTTCTCGAAAGCGCATATTTCAATCCGGTAAGCATCAGGAAAACTGCTCGCCGCCACGGATTGAACACAGACGCTTCGTTCCGTTTCGAACGCGGATGTGACCCCGAAATGACCATTTACGCACTCAAACGGGCTGCTTTACTGATTAAGGAAGTGGCCGGCGGAAGTATTTCAAGCCTACTCGTGGATGAGTATCCGATACCGGTCTTACCGTTTGATGTTACGTTAGAGAAAAATAAAATTGACAACCTGATAGGTAAAAAGATAGGCAGAAACACAATTGTGAAAATCCTGAAAGGGCTTGAAATGGAAATTGTTTCGGAAACTGAAGAAATGTTTCAGTTGAAAGTTCCGGCTTACCGGGTTGATGTGCAGCGTGATGTGGATGTGATAGAGGATATTCTGCGAATTTACGGTTATAATAATATCGAAATAGGCGATAACCTTGTTTCTACATTAAGTTTTGTAAAAAAACCGGACAGTCACAAATTGCAGATTCTGATTTCAGAACAGCTTACGGCACAGGGATTCAACGAAGTACTGAACAATTCGCTAACAAAAACCGGATATTACACTAATCTGACTTCATTCCCCGAAAACCGGTGCGTAAAAATTATCAATCCGCTGAGCTCCGATCTGA
>JAGPGR010000260.1 GCA_018055865.1 Paludibacteraceae bacterium
ATACTATTCGTTTTGTTCCGGCTACCCGTTTTTTGCCCGACGATGTGGTGCTGAAGTATTTCAAAGACAATTTCAAGCGTCAGTATCTGGCAAAATCAGAGCGAACTGAACCACATTTGATTACTATGATATTCAACACTGTATCCGAAGAATTGCCTGAAATCAGGCCGTTGAATATTAACTGGGACAACAAAATGCTCCTTCAAAAGAATGCAACCCTGGATTCGCTTTCCTTATGGCTCACAGATTCTGCTCTGATCAATACCGACACCATCTCACTTGAAGTGAAATACCTGAAATCCGATTCAGCCTTCAAACTGCAGCCTCAAACCGATACAGTTAGATTTATGATGAGGAAACCGGCTAAAAAACCAACGACAACTAAAGCTGCCAAAAAGAAGGAGTTTTTGAATATCATGACTAATCTTTCGTCGCAATTTGATGTTTACAGGCCTGTCGTGTTGAATTTTACCGTTCCAATAAAAATATACGATGTGGCTAAAATTCACCTCAGTCAGTTGGTTGATACAGTACTTACGCCCATTCCTTTTAAACTTGAAAAGAAAGATTCCATCGGAATGACTTTCGAAATCAATCACAAATGGATTCCTGAAACGACGTATCAACTTGTAGTTGATTCTGCAGCCTTTTTTTCCATCTATAATCTTCAGAACGATAATTTGAAAAACGAACTGAAAATCAAATCGTTGGATGAATATTCCAGTCTGAAACTATTCCTGGCTGATTATGATTCTACAGCTGTTTTTCAGGTTATGAGCAAAGATGATAAACTCGTCAGAACTGCACCAATAGTGAAAGGCGGTACTAAAGTGGAATACTTGCAACCCGGCGATTATTTTGTGCGTATGTATCTGGATAGAAACCAAAATGGCAAATGGGATCCCGGAAACTACTTCGAAAATCTTCAACCTGAGGAAGTGTATTATTACGAGAAAAAATTAACCCTGATTAAAAACTGGGAATTCGAAGAAACCTGGGATTATAAAGCCATTCCGTTGGTTAAACAAAAACCACAGGAGTTGAAAAAATCCGATCAGCAAAAGTCGAATAATCAGTAAGAAGTATTAATTTTGCATCAGGAATATGAAGGATGAGTCTTTTAGATTTTAAGTTCTGAAAATAGAATAAAGGGTTGAATGCCTGGTCATAATTACAAACTCTTTACTCTTTGTTCTTTACTCTTTAATCTTTTTGCGGCAATAGCTCAGTTGGTAGAGCGTTGGCTTCCCAAGCCGAAGGTCGCGGGTTCGAGCCCCGTTTGCCGCTCAACATATTAGAAATGCAAAATGCGGATTTTTTATCCGCATTTTGCATTTAATTTCATTTGTATTTTTTTTCAACTGGAGACTAAAGATATTTCTTAAATCATCTCAAAACCGGTATATTCCACCAATGCTTTCGGGATTAGGATACCTTCCGGAGTTTGATTATTTTCGAGCAAAGCAGCTACTATCCGGGGCAAAGCCAGGGCACTCCCGTTGAGGGTATGGCAGAGTTGCGTTTTTTTATCGGCATTGCGATAACGGCATTTCAGTCGATTAGCCTGATAGCTTTCAAAATTTGACACCGAACTCACTTCGAGCCAGCGCTGCTGGGCGGCAGAATACACTTCAAAATCGAATGTGAGTGCAGAAGTAAAGCTCATATCACCACCACACAGACGAAGAATCCGCCAGGGTAGTTCCAGTTTTTCAACCAAACTCTGTACGTAATTAACCATCTCTGTCAGCGATTTGTAGGAATGGTCGGGCGTATCGATGCGTACAATTTCCACCTTGTCGAACTGATGCAGGCGGTTCAATCCGCGTACATCTTTGCCGTAAGAGCCTGCTTCGCGACGGAAACAGGCCGAATAAGCCGTATTTTTTACCGGAAGTTCTTTTTCTTCCAGAATTACATCGCGGTAAATATTAGTTACCGGAACTTCGGCTGTTGGAATTAAATATAAATCATCCAGCGTAGCATGATACATTTGCCCTTCTTTGTCGGGCAGCTGTCCGGTACCGTAGCCCGAAGCTGCATTCACCACATAGGGTGGCTGCACTTCCAGATAGCCTGCTTCACGGGCATTATCCAGAAAAAAGTTGATCAGTGCACGTTGCAAACGGGCGCCTTTGCCTTTATACACCGGAAAGCCGGCACCGCTTATTTTTACACCGAGTTCAAAATCTATCAAATCGTATTTCTTTGCCAAGTCCCAGTGTGGTACAGCTTCTTTGTGCAGTTGGGGGATTTTGCCGCCGGATCTTTCTACTACATTATCTTCAGCATGTTTGCCTTCGGGCACGCTCTCGTGAGGCAGATTTGGAACCAGCACCAGTAAATCCTGCAATTTTTGTTCTATTTCATCATGCTGTTCGGTGAGTTTGCTGATATTTTCCTTGAGGGTTATGGTTTTTTCTTTTGCCTCGTTAGCTTCGGCATGCTTCCCCTGTTTGAAAAGCATTCCGATTTCTTTGGACAAACTGTTCAATTCGGCTGCAAAGTTGTCGGCCGCAGATTGGGTGATTTTACGGCGTTCATCCAGCTCTGCAATGTTGTTGATGATTTCAGAACCATCGAAGTTTTTTTTCTTCAAACGGGCGATTACTTCGTCCGTATTTTCGGTGATGTATTTGAGTGTAAGCATAATTCTTTGCCTCCTAAATTCCCCTTAAAGGGTACTTTTCTGTATAATAAGTTTTTAAAAGTTTTTTTTAACCTGATAGTTTTGACCTCCGTTTTTGTCAGTAACCTGTCAATCCGTGTTCTGTTGTCTGAACATGCAAAGTTACAAAAAATGAACAGAAAAGTGGTATTCACAAAAAAATCTCTCACAAAATTCATTGTGAGAGACTTTTTTATACGTTTGTATCTTTTGTTTAGTTTGTTACCTCAACAGGCTCTACAGAAACGAAAGATTTATTGTCTCTTTTCTTTTTGAAAACTACAGTACCATCTACCAAAGCAAACAAAGTATGATCTTTACCCATTCCGATGTTCAAACCGGGATTGTGTACTGTTCCGCGCTGACGAACGATAATGTTGCCGGCTTTAGCGAATTGTCCTCCGAATATCTTTACTCCAAGTCGTTTGCTTTGCGATTCACGACCGTTATGTGAGCTACCCTGACCTTTTTTATGTGCCATTTTCTTCTTTTTTTTTAACGGTTAAGCTACTATTTCTTTAATTGTTAATTCGGTGAAGTCCTGACGGTGACCGTTGCGTTTACGGTAACCTTTACGTCTCTTTTTGTGGAAAACGATTACTTTTTCACCTCTTACATGCGAAACTACTTCGCAAACTACTTTTGCACCTTCGACTACGGGTGAACCCACTGTTACAGCGCCATCATTGTCGACCAGCAATACTTTGTCAAATTCAACTGTTGAGCCTCTTTCGGCCTCGTTCATACGATGAACAAAAAGTCTTTTACCTTGTTCAACCTTAAATTGTTGACCCAGGATTTCTACGATTGCGTACATTCAATTTGTTTTTTTGAGATTACATCGGTGAGGTGAGATGACTCCAATCTGAGCAGCGCTTCTTTCAATTATACCTCATTCGAATTGAGCGTGCAAATATACTACAAAATTTATTATCAGGCAATAAATCCATCAAAATATTTTCATTATATCTTTCTTTTCGTTGAACTATAAC
>JAGPGR010000261.1 GCA_018055865.1 Paludibacteraceae bacterium
AAGTGGTAGTCTCTGAACGCGGGCCACATCTTTGATGGATGATTTGGTGGCCATTGTACCATAAGTAATAATATGTGCAACCCTCTCTTTTCCATATTTTTCAGTCACCCAGCGCAATACCTGTCCACGTCCATCGTCGTCGAAATCAATATCAATATCGGGCATTGAGATACGATCGGGATTCAGGAAACGCTCGAACAGCAAATCATATTTTAACGGATCAATGTCGGTGATTCTTAAGCAATAGGCTACTACCGAACCTGCCGCCGATCCACGTCCCGGACCTACCGACACACTCATTTCGCGGGCAGCATTAATAAAATCCTGAACGATGAGGAAGTAGCCGGGGAAACCCATTGTCTTCATTACATTGAGCTCAAAATCAATACGTTCTGATTTTTCATCGTCGAGCACAGCTCCATAGCGTTGTTTTGCTCCCTCATAGGCAAGTTTTGCAAGGTAATCGGCTTCGAGCTTCACCCTCACCACCTTATCGTAACCACCTAAGCGATCGAAGCCATCCCCGAACTCTTCGCGCAGCATTTCTTCTGTGAAATTTTCGCGATACTGTTCTTCAGTCCCAAAATCGGCAGGGATAGGATAAACAGGCATCATTGGAGCCGAATCAATGTCGTAAAATTCTACTTTGTTCGCTATATCAACAGAGTTCTCCAGTGCTTCAGGCACATCGGCAAATATCTGAAGCATTTGTTCGGGCGTTTTCAGGTATTCCTGTTTAGTATAGCGCATGCGACTCGGATCGTCAAGGTCCTTTCCGGTACTTAAACAGATCAGCCGTTCGTGCGCTTCGCCATGTTCTTCTTCTACAAAGTGAACATCGTTGGTGGCTAATAATTTTGTATTTGTTTTGCGTGCCAGTTTTATAAGTTCAACATTCTGGCGCTGTTGCTTTTCGAAACATTCGTAATCGGCGTTAGGTTTATCTGTTTTGTGTCGCTGAAGTTCGATGTAGAAATCATCGCCAAAAACTTCTTTGTACCACAATACTGCTTCCTCGGCAGCCACTAAATCGCCGCTTTCCACCTTCTTGTGAATTTCGCCACCCAAACAGGCCGACGAAGCAATCAACCCTTCGCTGTACTGTTTCAGAATGTCATGATCGATGCGCGGACGGTAATAAAAACCTTCCATCCAACCAAGCGAAACCAATTTACAAAGGTTTCGATAACCGGTTTTATTTTTAGCTAATAATACCAAATGATAACCACTACGGTCTTCCTGATTGGCTTTTGAATGACGACTATTGCGAGCCACATAAGCCTCACAACCAAGAATTGGTTTAAATAAACGTTGCTCTGCCTCGGTAAGTTGCTGCCGGAGTTCAGCTTTTTGATCTTCCAGCAAATCAGTTTTGCCCAACTCAGCCTTTAGAGCTTTTATCTGGTCTTTGGTTTTCGAATTTTTCTTTTTTGTATAGTTGAAAAATTCTTTCACGCCGAACATATTGCCATGGTCGGTAAGTGCAATTGCATTCATACCGGTTTTTGCAGCTTTATCCACAAGTCCCGAAATGGATGACATGCCATCGAGCACAGAATAATAAGAATGGACATGAAGATGAACGAAAGAATCCATATGTATATATTTGAATAATTGACGTTTAAAACAAGTGAAAGTTTTTGTATTTTGTGTTGCTAAAGATAGGAATAATTTGAAGAGATAAAAAGTTTTTAATGGAGATGTTATTGACAAATTTGAAAGTTATATAATAACTATCCGTTTAATCAGGGCTTTAAACTACTGATTAAACGGAGAACATTATGACGATTAAAAGCATCGTAAGAAAACGGAATCTTGCTTCGTTTAGGAAGAAAATTCATTGAATGAAAGCCTGTTGGCTCATTTTTCCTTTTCAGCCGCCTTTTGCGCTTCTTCTTTCTTTTTCTTTGCAGCTCTTTCTTTCTTTTTGAAATAGCCTTTGAGTAATATATTGTCTTTGGCTGCATTCATGTTTTCATTCAGACCTTTGGAGCTTTTTTTCAGGTTTACTATGGTCTGATTCAGGTTTTCGGCTATGGTGGTGTCCTGAATCAACCGACCAAGTGTGCCTTTTCCACGATTTATCTTCATTGTAATTTCGGCCAGTTGTTCCGAAATGATTTCAACATTCCCGGCCGTCACTTGCAAGCTTTCCATGATGGCATCTGTCTCAACTGGTTCGGACGATTCGAGATGTTGTCCCTCCTTTGCCCTTTTGGCATCAATGCTCCCCTGCGATATTTTCAGCAATTTATCGCCTATGATTCCTTCGGAACCTATGGCCACCTGACTGTCCGACCGTATAAACTGCCATGCATCTTTCTTGATGAGCATGTCTACTTTCACTGTTGAGTCGTTGACAATAACGATATTATCCACTGTCCCCACATTGATTCCGGAAAATCGAATGTTATTTCCAATTTGTAATCCGCTCACGTTGCTGAATGTGGTTGTGAGTTTAAAAACAGGATCGAACAGATGCTTTTGTTTACCGATGATGAAAACAGCAAGAATTAAAAGGCAAAGGCCTCCTGCAACAAATAATCCTAACCGGATTTTAAATTTCTGTGTATGGTTATCCATGATGATGAGTGATGATTGTCTTAATTGAATAAAAAAATTAGATAAATGATGTAAATTCAGCTTTTTAGATTTGATTTGAAAAACGATGCTATTCTCGGATCTTCCGAACCCTCGTAGGCTTTTAAATCGCCATCCATGTAAATTTCGCCATCGTGCAACATCAATATTCTATCGGCTGTGGCACGTACACACTCAATGTCGTGGGTAATAATAATGGATGATGTTTTGTACTTTTTCTGTATTTTATTGATCAATGTACTTATTTCGTCGGAGGTAACCGGATCGAGACCTGTCGTAGGCTCGTCGTACAGCATAATCTTCGGATCGACAATAATGGTTCGGGCCAGGCTGATGCGCTTACGCATTCCGCCCGAAAGTTGTGACGGCATTTTGTTTAGCGCATCGGCAAGACCTACATTTTCGAGCGCTTCCAGTATTTTCTGATCACGGTCTTTTTGACTCAATTCTTTTTTAATCCTTTTCAAAGCAAACTCAAGGTTTTCCTTCACGGTCATTGAATCGTAGAGCGCTCCGCTCTGAAACAGGAATCCTATTTTTTTTCTTAGTTCACTCAGTTCAGCACTTTGAAGCAGATTTACATTTTCGCCAAAAGCCATAATGGTTCCGCTTCCCGCATTCAATAAACGAACGATGCATTTTATAAGTACCGATTTGCCGGAGCCCGATTTGCCGAGCACCACCAGATTTTCTCCGTTATATAACTCCATCGATACATCTTTAAGCACCTCCTGCGTGCCGAACGACATCCGAAGATGTTCAATCTCGAGCACCTTTTCGTTTTTATTGAAACTTGGTATTGTTTGATTTGTAGTCATTGTGTTTATATTTAGCTGATCTGAAATGTTCTATTAAGTATTCAACTTTCGCAAGCTTCATTTAACCCGCTTGCGGTAGTTTTTTGAAATTTAAGTATTTTGTAAGTTTTTCATTTTCAGAGAACAATTTTTCCATTAACAATTCAGCATCTGTGTTGAAAATCTCAGACAACTCAGCTACTATTTCAATGATAATCAGCCATATTTTCTCAGATATTGTAAGTTTTATAG
>JAGPGR010000030.1 GCA_018055865.1 Paludibacteraceae bacterium
GTTGCAAATATACAACTTAAATTCTTAAAATAAGATGAAAAAAGTATAAAATGTTTACGGCATGGACTTGTTATCATGAAGCTCGTGATGGCTTATTCATACTATCTCCAACTTTCGCAAGAAGTTACAGCCTATTCTAACTTAGAACTCGTCCCGACTATTTAAAACATAGAGATCAAGAGTATGAATTTCATTCTATTTTCATTTTTTAAAATGATTATCCGCATAAAGCACAGTTAAAATAAATTGAAAATACAGGAGCGTAGCTCTGATATCTTTGTAGCATATATAGTTATGCGAATTAAGGTTTCAGTCCAATAAGGTAAAAAGGTAAATTTGTAGTAATTAATACTTTCCACTAAGGTTTCAAAACTTAAAAATAAAGCAATATTATCACAATAAGAACCCTATTCTGTACATAATAACCTTAGTAGGACATAAATTCAAGATAACCGGAACCTTATAACCTTATTAATCAAATAGAAATGGTTCTTTGGATAATATTCAACTCTTAATTCGCATAAATTATTCTGTTTTATAAAAAGTAAGGATTACATCTGGTGCTACTAAAGGGTTTGGTTTTAGAATGATGCAACGTATAAGTCGGCTTGCGGGTTGACTTGCCGCCCGGCTGATGGGACTGATAAACGTAAAATTAGATAAATTAAAGATTAAATTTTTACCCTTCCCGATTAATATCGTATTTTTGCATAAATTTTTTACGTATAATGGGATAACCATACAGTATGAGAATCAAGATTGTAAATGAATCGAGGCATCCGTTGCCCGAATATAGCACTCCCCTTTCGGCAGGCATGGACCTGCGGGCCAACGTAGATAAGCCGGTAGAGCTGGCACCTTTGGAACGAAAATTGATACCTACGGGATTGTACATCGAACTGCCCGAAGGCTGCGAAGCACAAATACGGCCGCGCAGCGGACTGGCTCTGAAGAAAGGTGTGACCGTGCTCAACTCACCGGGAACGATAGACGCCGATTATCGCGGAGAAATTTGCGTCATTCTGGTCAATCTGTCCAACGAAACCTTCACCGTGAACGATGGCGAGCGAATCTGCCAGATGATTATCTCCAGACACGAGCACGCTGAATGGATCAGTGTGGACGAACTTTCGCCCAGTGAAAGAGGCACCGGAGGATTCGGACATACGGGGAAGAGGTAGTTTGTAGTTTGTAGTTTATAGTTTATCGTTTACAATGAACTCGTCTCGACTTTTAAAACATAGAGAACAATAGTCTTATTTTATTGAATTTTCGTGCTGTTTTATTTAATTTCGATAACAATAGTTTAAAAATATCGAAGATATTTTTCACTATGTTTCCGACTATATGAGAATAAGTATAAATTATTCTATGTTTTCTATTGTTTTAAAAAAGTCAAGATGACTTCAATTAATAAACAGATATACTGCATCTTAAAATCGAATCAGAAGATTTATCAAAAATAATTGAGCAATTGAACAATTTAAATAATCAACCAATCAACCAAATAACCTTGAATAACGCACTCGGTGACTCCCATTCGGAAGTCCTGCATGCCTCAGGAATGTTTAGAGGGGCTATACTTCTCGTTTTCTTGCTGCTGATTGTTCCGGTAGGTGCTGTGAATAAAGACAGGATTGCAGCGTCGGTTTCTCAGCGGCTGTCAGCCGATGACCAAACGCGGTTCGATTACTATTTTTTCGAAGCGCAGCGGCTCAAGAACATTCAGGAATACGACGCTCAGCTGGATGCGCTCAGAATGTGCCTGGTAATAGACTCCACCAATGCTTCCGCTCAAAGCGAAACAGGCTTTCTGTATGCCCGGCTCAACCGGATATCGGAATCCATAACTGCTTTTCGCAAAGCGGTGGAAGCCTCGCCCTTAAACTGGTGGTACCGCACCCAGTATATCACCATGCTTTCCGGACAAAAACTTTACCCCACTGCCATCACGCAGGCCGAAGAGTTGAAAACGCTCTTTCCGCAACGCGATGAGGTTTATACCATGCTCACGTCGCTCTACAAGCAAACCGGCGAATTCGACAAGGCCATCGGTGCGCTCAACCAGCTGGAGGTTTTCACCGGAATAAACGAATACCTTTCCATTGAAAAATTTCAACTCTTTGCGCTGCTCAACAAGGAGAAGAAAGCCATAGAAGAGATACACAAACTGACGCAGAAATATCCGAAGGAAAGCCGCTATCAGGTACTTCTCGGCGATATTTACCTGGATCAGAATCAGCTTAAAAAGGCATACGCCATTTATCAGAAGATACTGCGCGACGATCCCGGAAATCCTTTTGTGTATGTGTCGCTCTCCAACTATTACAAGCTGAATAAGCAGGAAGACAAGGCACTGGAGGCCATTGTTTCGGCACTGAAAAATCCCGAACTGCCCTCGGATACCAAGATGGACATTCTGGGCCAGTACGTGGATCAACTGATTGCAGCCGATCAGAAAATAGCCGAAACCGAAAGTCTATTCAAAATACTGATCGACATGTATCCGCTCGACGAGATGGCTCACGCCTACTACGCGCTTTTTCTTCAGAATCAGAAACGAACGGATGAGGCCATGGAAGAGCTGGAAAGCGTAATCAATATCAACCCGAAAAACGAAGCTGCCTGGAAAAATTCACTACAGATTCTGACCCAAAAAGAAGATACACTGGGAGTTCTTACGCTTACCGAACGTGCCATACGGATGTTGCCGGAGGTACCCGAGTTTTATTTCTATCGCTCCATTGCCCTGTATCAGCAGGAGAAATACCGCGAAGCACTCGATATCAATTTTCAGGCAATAGAGAATCTGGCATCGGCCCCACCAGCCGTTTTGAGCACATTCTACGGACAAATTGCCGATATTTACTTCAAACTGGAAGACAAGCAAAGTGCTTTCAGCAATTACGAAAAAGCCCTGGAAGCAAATCCGGCCAATGTGTATATCATGAATAATTACGCTTACTACCTTTCCGAAGAAGGGCTCGACCTGCGAAAAGCCGAGCGGATGAGCGCCAAATCGGTTGAATTAGAACCTAACAACAGCACGTACCTGGATACCTACGCCTGGATATTCTACAAACAGGGAAATTACAACCTGGCACGCATCTACATCGACAAAGCCGTAAGCAACATGAAGGAAGACGAGGTTTCCGAAGTGATACTGGAACACTGCGGTGATATATATTTCGCTCTGAAAAATACGGATAAGGCCCTGGAAATGTGGCAGAAAGCGCTGGAAGTAAACAAAGACAACGCAGAACTAATAAAGAAAACAGAACAAGCAAAAACGGAAATTACAAAATGAAGCCAACCCTGATAAAAATACTAACGATTGCAGCTGTTGCGTTGATTGTAGCTGCCTGTAAAACTTCTCAAACAGCTACACAGCCTACACTGCCGGGCACTACGCCTACAGAAGTCATTCACGAGCTTACACCATCCGACCTGGTACAGCGGTTGCAGAAGGAACAACCCGCTTTCCACACTGCCAATGCAAGCAAAATGTCTGTTTACGTCGATTTCAAAGGACGTCAGATGGACGTGAAAGCTTCACTCAAACTGGTATCCGATTCGGCCCTTCATCTGTCCATTCAGCCGTTCTTCGGAGTGGAACTGTTCAAACTCGAAATGACTCCTGCATCGATGATCGTAATCGACAAAATGAATAAAATGTTCTACGAAAGCAATTACAGCATATTCAGAAATACACTCGGCGTGTCGGTCAATTACGATGGCATTCAGTCGCTCATCAGCAACCGGCTTTTTGTTCCGGGCGAAAAAGTGTTTCCATCCGACCGCTTCAGCTGGAAAGACAGCATCCCGGGCAATACACTCGCGCATCAGAATGAAACTTTCAGCCAGGATGTTCTGGTGGATATGACACTCACCCGTATAGCCGAAATACTGATTAAATCAGCCGGCAACACCCTGAAAACCGGTTATAGCGATTTCAAAAAGGTCGACGGAATCGTTTTTCCGCAAAAAATACTCATCGATGGCAGCAAGGGCGAAACGGTCTCATCGTTCCATTTCACTATTGAGGAAGTGCAATTCAACAAACCCCTGGTCATGGAGCCCACAAACCTGAGCCGGTACACCCGGGGCAACATTAATTCTTTTTTTAGAAAATAAGTATTGATGAAGAACAAAATCATTTATTTAGCAGCCGTTTTTGCGCTTGTGTTTTGCTTTCATTTTCCGGCCGAAGCTCAGTCGGTGGACGCCTTGAAAAAGGAACGCAAAGAAATACAGGAGCGTATCAACGAAACTACCAAACAACTGAAGGAAACACAGAAAAACGAAAAGATTTCGCTGAAAAAACTGAATGCGTTCAAAAAAAACCTGAATGAACGAAGAAACCTGATCAAAAATTTCAATGCGGAAATTGCTGTGCTCGACAGGAAAATGAACAACCTGACCAACGAGCGCATTGAACTGGAAAAAAAGCTGGATAAACTGAAGGGTGATTACGCGCAACTGATTCGCAAGACCCAGACCAATATGCATTCGTATTCCAAACTGATGTTTCTGCTCTCGGCCGGTAATTTCGACCAGACACTCCGGCGGGTACGTTACCTGCGTGAATTTACCGATTATAAAAAGGAGCAGGTGAAGAAGATAGAGGATGTAAAAACACAGATAGCCCTGAAAACAGACAGTCTGGATCAAAATAAAGTGGCAAAACTCGAAACCGTAAAGGCTAAACAGGTGGAAGCTGATAAACTCAAACTGGACGAAGACCAGGAAAAAGTGATGCTGGCCGCACTGCAGCAGGAAGAAAAACGACTGAGCGAAGAATACAGGAAGCATCAACGCCGCAGAGACCAGATTGATAATAAAATTCAGCAGGTAATAGAAGAGGAAATTCGCCGGGCAGAGGCAAGACGCCGGGCAGAAGAAGCCCGCCAAAGGGCCGAACAAGAGGCACGCCGGAAAATAGAGGAACGCAAACTGGCCGAAGCACGTGCTGCCGAGGCACGGAAAAAAGCGGAAGCTCAAGCCAAAAAACCGACCGAAACCATAGCGCAGGCCAAACCTTCCACAACACCTAAAGCGGAAGAAAAACCGGAGGTGGCGGAAATACCTAAAAAGGCCGAAGTAAAACCTTCGGCAGCAGTCTCGGCCACGACCCGCGAGGAGAAATTACTTTCGGGCAACTTTGCCAATAACCAGGGAAGATTGCCCTGGCCGGTGGAAAGCGGCTATATCCGGGGGCATTTCGGCACTCAGCCTCACCCTGAACTCAAATACGTAACAATCAACAATAAAGGGGTGTACTTTCGCTCACCTGCCGGTACAAATGCCCGCGCAGTGTTTGAAGGTGTAGTTACCCGTGTTTTTTCACTGCCGGGCACCGGAAATGCAATTCTCATTCAGCATGGCGATTACCGGACGCTTTACGCCAATCTGTCGGAAGTGTTTGTGCGCTCGGGTGAGCGGGTATCAGCCCGTCAGCCTATCGGAAAAATTTATACCGACGATGAAAGCGGACAAGCAGAACTGCAATTCAATCTGTACAGCGGAAGTAGCATGGTGAATCCCGAAAGTTGGTTAACAAGATAAAGTGTTTAAAAAAAAATGGAAGAATTAAAGAACCCGGAAAAGCCCGATGTGGTGTACGGCGACGGAAATATCATTACCCTCGAGGGATTGGAACACATCCGCCGGCGTCCCGGAATGTACATCGGTAAGTTAGGCGATGGGTCACATGCCGATGATGGAATTTATGTGCTTCTCAAGGAAGTAATCGACAATTCGATAGACGAATACAGAATGGGCTACGGCAAATCCATCGAAATTCGTGTGGAAAACGAAACCGTAAGCGTACGCGACTACGGACGCGGCATTCCGCTCAATAGCGTGGTGAAAGCGGTGTCCATCATGAATACCGGCGGAAAATTCGACTCCCAGGTTTTCAAAAAATCGGTGGGACTCAACGGCGTGGGCACCAAAGCAGTCAACGCCCTTTCGTCGGATTTCATTGTGGAGAGTTACCGCGAAGGCAAATCCAAAAAGGCTGTATTCTCGGAAGGAAAATTGGTCTCAGAGGAAGATTTTGAAGGGTTGAAAAGCGAAAACGGAACCCATACGGTTTTTGTGCCGGATGCAAGTCTGTTTCCGAACTATGTGTACAAGGACGAATTTGTGGAAGCAATGCTTCGAAATTATGCCTACCTCAACACCGGACTCGTGCTGAACTACAACGGGAAGAAAATCAGTTCCAAAAACGGTCTGATTGATTTGCTCAACGAAAATATGACCTCCGAATCTCTCTATCCCATTGTGCATCTCAAAGGTGAAGACATCGAAATTGCCTTTACACACTGCACTCAGTACGGCGAAGAGTACTACTCATTTGTCAACGGACAGCATACTACTCAGGGAGGTACCCACCAAAGCGCTTTCCGCGAGGCTGTAGCACGTACTATCAAGGAGTTCTACAACAAAAACCAGGAAATAACAGACATTCGCAACGGAATAGTGGCAGCAGTGGCTATCGGGGTAGAGGAACCCGTTTTCGAATCGCAAACTAAAACCAAACTCGGTTCGAGGGACATTCATAAAGGCGGCATTACGGTGAATAAATTTATTTCCGATTTTGTAAAAAAGGAACTGGATAACTACCTCCACCGACACGGTGAAACGGCCGATATTTTATTGCAAAAAATTCAGGACTCGGAAAAAGAGCGCAAAGCCATTGCCGGTATTACCAAGCAGGCACGTGAACGGGCTAAGAAAGTAAGCCTTCACAACCGTAAACTCCGCGACTGCCGCTATCACTTCAATGAAACTCCCGTAAAGGACGACGCTAAAAACAAACTGATGGAAAATTCTTCCATTTTCATTACCGAAGGCGATTCGGCCAGCGGATCCATCACCAAAAGTCGTGATGTTAATACCCAGGCCGTATTCAGTCTGCGTGGAAAACCGCTCAACAGCTTCGGACTTACCAAACGGGTCGTGTACGAAAACGAAGAATTCAATCTGCTGCAGGCTGCCCTCAATATCGAAGACGGCATAGAAGGACTCCGCTACAACAAAGTAATAGTAGCTACCGATGCCGATGTGGATGGAATGCATATCCGCTTGCTCCTGATTACTTTTTTCCTGCAGTTTTTTCCCGATCTGATAAAAAAAGGACACGTTTATATCCTGCAGACACCGCTTTTCCGTGTCCGCAATAAAAAGGAAACGCGCTATTGCTACTCCGATGAAGAAAGGATGGATGCTATTCAGACACTGGGTCCGAATCCGGAAATAACCCGATTCAAAGGATTGGGCGAAATATCGCCCGATGAATTTCAGCATTTTATTGGCCGGGATATAAGGCTTGAACAGGTGAAACTTCGCCGCGAAGATGCTGTACAGGATTTGCTCTCGTTCTATATGGGCAAAAACACCAGCGAGCGGCAGGGATTTATTATCGACAATCTGGTGGTAGAAGAGGATGTGTAATCAGCAACACTGAACAAAGAACATGGAACAAAGAGTCAATAGCAACGACTCCTTCTTATTGTCCCCCAAGGGAGATTTAGGAGGCCATCAGGTCTTCATGCGCCAGGCGCTGGCTGAAGCACTGCAGGCACTCCGGCGAGATGAAGTGCCTGTGGGTGCGGTCATTGTGTGCAACGATCGCATCATTGCCCGCGGGCACAACCTCACCGAAACCCTCACCGATGTAACTGCTCACGCCGAAATGCAGGCAATAACAGCTGCCGCCAATTTCCTGGGTGGAAAATACCTGACCGGCTGCACGCTTTATGTCACCTTAGAACCCTGTGTGATGTGCGCCGGAGCGTTGGGCTGGTCGCAGATAAGCAGAATAGTGTACGGCGCTGCTGACGAAAAACGGGGCTTTACCCGCTTTGCCCCGGATGCACTACATCCCAGAACAGAAGTTATTTCGGGTGTGCTCGAAGCCGATTGCAGCGAGCTGATGAAGGAATTTTTCAAAAAGAAAAGATAGAAAAATGCTGTTTTTTTAGAAAAATGTTTCTAACTTGCCAAAGCAAATAAAGAACACTTTTTTTATGAAAAAAATTGTAGCACTCCTTTCGGTTTATATGATCAGTTTCACTTGTCTCACTGCCCAGTCCTGGATTCGTGTCAATCAGGTGGGTTACCTGCCCGATGATATGAAAGTGGCTGTGTGGGTGAGTAAAGATACGCGACTTATCACCGAATTCGATATGGTGAATACAGCCACCGGCAGGATAGTCTATTCGTCTGACAAAGTGAAGCAAACCGGCAGGCAGCCTGCCTTCCAAACGTCAGCCCGCCTTGATTTCTCCGATTTCGACACTCCCGGTTCGTATGTAATCCGGATTAACGATGATGTGTCTGTTCCGTTCCGCATCGGAAGGGATATTTATGCCGGAGCTGCCGACATCCCGCTGCAATACATGCGTCAGCAGCGCTGCGGCTACAATCCGTTTCTAAAAGATTCTTGTCATACCACCGATGGCATTTCAGTAGGCGATCCGGAAGGCAAGCGCGACGGAAAATACTACAACACCACCGGCGGCTGGCACGATGCTTCCGATTATCTTCAGTATGTAACTACCTCTGCCAATGCCGTTTATCAGATGCTTTTTGCTTATACAAAATTTCCCGAATCATTTGGCGATGAATACAAAGCCAACGGTGATCCCGGTGCTAACGGGATTCCCGACATTCTGGATGAGGCAAAATGGGGACTGGACTGGCTGGTGAAAATGAATCCTGATAAAGAGACTTATTTCAATCAGCTGGCCGACGATCGGGATCATGTGGGAATGACCATTCCAACGGAGCAGAAAGTGGATTACGGCTGGGGGCCGGGGAATGCCCGTCCGGTGTATTTCTGCAGTCCAAAGCCGCAGGGGTTGCGTGAGTACAAAAACCGGAGCACCGGGCTGGCTTCCACGCTCGGCAAATATGCTTCCTCGTTTTCTCTGGGTTCCAAAGTGTTAGCTGAATATTATCCCGAATTTGCTCAACTCATAGCTCAAAAAGCCACAGAGGCTTACCAAAAAGGGATGGAAAATCCGGGCGTTTGTCAGACGGCCAGCACGGTTTCACCCTATTTTTACGAAGAAGACAACTGGGCTGACGATATGCAGCTGGCTGCTGCCGAAATGTTTTCCCTGACAAAATCTACTGAAAATCTGAATCAGGCGGTGAATTACGGACGCCTGGAACCGGTAACTCCCTGGATGGGAGCCGATTCGGCGCGTCATTATCAGTGGTATCCTTTCAGTAATCTCGGGCATTATCGGCTGGCAAAGCAAAACGTCAATTCACGTATTAGCCGTGAATTTATACGGAATATGCGCAGCGGTCTGCAGCGGGTGAAAGACCGCGCCGCGGGTGATGCATTTATGAATGGTGTTCCATTTATCTGGTGCTCAAATAATCTGACAGTAGGTCTGATAACACAATGCCGTCTGTACTACGAGCTTACGGGCGACAATACTTTTCTGGAAATGGAAACTGCCATGCGCGACTGGCTTTTCGGGGTCAATCCATGGGGAACTTGCATGATAGTAGGCTATCCCGAACAGGGTGATACGCCCGCTGATCCGCATTCGGCTTTTACCCACCTGAAAAATTACCCAATAACCGGTGGTTTGGTTGATGGTCCTATTTATGCCTCTATATTCCGTTCGTTGCGGGGTGTGCACCTCACCAAAGAAGATGTATATGCTCCCTTTCAGTCGGATTATGTGGTGTATCACGACGATTTTGCAGACTATTCCACCAACGAACCCACCATGGACGGAACGGCTTCGCTCACCTATTACCTGGGATATCTGAACAGTAAAGCTGTTGCCCGAAAAGTGGTGTATGGCGGGATAGAACGCGGAAATCCGCTGGAAAAGAAAATAGCGCTCGTTTTCACCGGACATGAATTTGCGGATGGGGCGAATGTGATTTCAAAAGCACTGAAGAAAAATAATGTGAATGGCAGTTTCTTCCTCACCGGCGATTTTTACCGCCTATATCCGCCAATAGCAAGACAGCTTCAAAAGGAAGGAAACTACATGGCGCCGCACTCCGATAAGCATTTGCTCTATGCCGACTGGGAGAAACGGGATCTGACATTAGTTTCGAGCTATGCCTTCGAAAAGGATCTGCAGAACAACTACCTGGCAATGGAAAAAATCGGATTGAAAATTGAGGAACCGCGCTATTTTATCCCCTCGTATGAATGGTACAATCAGGAGATCAGCAATTGGGCAAAGGAAATGGGTGTTCAGGTTCTGAATTTTACACCCGGCACAGGCTCTAATGCCGATTACACCACGCCCGAAATGAATTCTTATAAATCATCGGAAACGATTTACAACAACATTCTGAGCTATGAAAAGGAGAATACGCTCAATGGATTTTTGTTGCTTATTCACATTGGTACACATCCCAAACGCACGGATAAGTTTTACAACCGGTTGGATGATTTAATCAAAGAATTGAAAAGCAGAGGATACGAATTTGTAAAGGTGGATGAAATGATGATGTAGAGACGAAACATGCTTCGTCTTTTATTAAGACGAAGCATGTTTTGTCTCTACATGTTAATACCTGAAATTCACCACCACCATTTCGCTCCGGCTTCCCAGGCGATATTGCGGACCCCAGAGACCCAGTCCCGACGAAACGTAAAAATGTGTATTGCCTTTGCGGAGGTAGCCGTAACCCAGTTCGAACATGCTTTTTACAACCAGATTAGCCGGAAAAAACTGGCCGTTGTGAGTGTGTCCGGAGATTTGTAAATCCACATTGTTGTTAGCGGCATCTTCCAGGTGGTACGGCTGATGATCGAGCACAATGACCGGCTTGTTGGCTGTGGTCGAAAGCAAATCTTTCAGCTCTTTGCGGTTCGGATTGTGTTTGTCATCACGCCCGGCCAGGTACAAATCATCGTTCACCTGCACACAGGAGTCCCGGAGCAGTTTGATGTTTGATTTCCGGTAAAAGTCCGCAATGAGGTGATCGCCCTCGCCGTAATACTCATGATTTCCAAAAATGACGTAAACGCCCATCGGAGCTTGTATCATGCGCAGTTCTTCATCCATTTTCTGACTAACAACGGGTTTTATTGAGCGGTCAATCAAGTCGCCCGCAATAAGCACAATATCCGGTTTTTCAGCATTTATCATCGTTACGTACTTTTGCAGTCTTTTTTTGTCAATGGAAACTCCCAGGTGAATATCGCTCACCGCTACAATTTTAATTTCCTTATTTTGAGGTGGTTTATTGCTCTGAATGGTTAACGTTTTCGTTACCGGATGGTTGAAGTTGTAATTTCCCCAAACCAACAGTACGCTCACTATCGCCAGTGTAATGACCAGGGCCCACAACCGAAACATCTTCATATCGGGCAGGAGAGGCATCAGATGATTGACGGCGCGTATAATATCCACCAACAGGAAAGATAAAAACAAATAAGCTGCCACAATAAAAAAGGTGTAACCCACAAAACTCAATACCTTGCCAACACTGTGCGGAAGCATACTTTCGAAAAATAAGCCGCCAAACATAGTGGCAGTGAGTGCTATCATCAGTCCCAAATATATCGTTTTCAGTACGCCGTAGGGAGCCAGTGCCTGATATCCTCTGACAGTAGTGTAAGCAATGATTGAAAGCAAAAAAACAAAAACAAAGACAAAGAAACCGTATTTCATAAAAAAAGATTATAAGAGAATTAAAACCAAATTAAAAAAAACTGACAAAATTAATAAGAGTAAGATACAAAGATTGTCTTTCTTTAAGTCCCCCTCGGGTGATTTGGGGGCTTCAACCTTTATATATTCGCCGCCAGCCATTTACGCATTTCATCGGATGTTTTTCCCTTTCGGCGGGCATAGTCGGTCAGCTGATTGTCGTCTATTTTGCCAATCATAAAATACCGGGACATGGGGTGCGCAAAATACAGTCCGCTCACGGAAGCATTGGGATACATGGCACCGTTTTCGGTGAGTGAAACGCCTGTACGGGCATAATGCAACAGCTTGTCCAGCTCAAAAATAATAGACTGATCGGGTAATGAAGGATAGCCTACCGCCGGTCGGATGCCTTTGTAC
>JAGPGR010000262.1 GCA_018055865.1 Paludibacteraceae bacterium
GTTTCCGGTTTTGCAAAAAATGTGACGTATTTTTTCGGAAATTCCTATATTCTGGCTACACTTTTCTGGGTAGTTACCACACTGGGTATTCTGCCCGTACTCATAGCCGGAAGCACGAAAATACTGACGACCTATTTGCTGCTGGTTGTGTTCACCCGCGTGTTTGTTTCGCTGGCAGCAGGGCAGTCGGTTATTCAGAATTTACTGCTGCTCATCCCGCAGCAGTGGATGCTGGGAGCATTTATTTATCAATCGGCAGTGAATAAAACAAAAAAACAGTTCAGATGGAAAGAGAGAACCGTATAATAGAAAAGCCTGCAATAACGGTATGTTGGTTTCGGCGCGACCTGCGTGTGGACGATAATCATGCGCTGTACAACGCTCTGATTTCGGGCTATCCGGTTTTGCCTGTTTTCATCTTCGATACTGACATTCTGAGTCAGCTGGAGGAGAAAACCGACCGTCGGGTGAATTTTATTTTCCAGACACTGGAAGCGATAAACCGGGAATTGAAACACAACTATCAGTCGGGCATTCAGTTTTATTACGGCTCACCCGAAAAGGTATTCCCGGAAATAATAAGGAACTATGATGTAAAATCTGTTTTCTGTAACGAAGATTACGAGCCGTACGCCATCCGGCGGGATGAGAATGTGAAAGCTGTTTTGAATGAAAATGCCGTTTCGTTCCATTCGTTCAAAGATCAGGTCGTTTTTCACAAGAATGACATCGTTAAAAAAGACGGTACTCCCTACACCGTTTACACGCCCTATTCCAATGCATGGTTGACCAAATTCCGCGAAAACAGCCCGGAACACTTTCCTTCGGAAGAGCATCTGGACAGACTATGGAAATTCACTCCGGAAAATTTCGGAATCGAAAAAACCGGATTTCTCACAACCGGTTATAAATATATTTCTCCCCAAACAGATAAAGATATCATAATTAACTATGCGGATACCCGAAATTTTCCCTACCTCACTCACGGCGTTTCGGCCATGAGTGTTCACCTGCGCTTCGGTACAGTGAGCATCCGCAAACTGGCTCTTCAGACAGCCCCGTTGAGCGAAGTGTATCTGAAGGAGTTGATCTGGCGGGAATTTTTCATGCAAATACTGTATCATTTTCCGCGCGTGATGAACCATTCATTCAAAGAAAAGTACGACAATATAAGCTGGGAACTGAACGAAGAGCATTTCAGGAGATGGTGCGAGGGCAAAACCGGCTATCCAATAGTGGATGCCGGAATGCGGGAACTGAACAGCACCGGCGTGATGCACAACCGTGTTCGCATGATTACAGCCAGTTTTCTGACCAAACACTTGCTCATAGACTGGCGCTGGGGTGAAGCTTATTTTGCCAACAAACTGCTGGACTACGACCTGGCAGCCAACAACGGCAACTGGCAGTGGGTAGCGGGCTGCGGATGCGATGCTGCACCATATTTCCGCATTTTCAATCCGGCAGAACAACAGAAAAAATTTGACCCGGAAATGAACTATGTGAAGAAATGGGTTTCTGAATTTGGAACCAAAAATTACCCCGATCCGATCGTTGAGCATACTTTTGCTCGAAACCGGGTGCTCGAACGTTTCAAAAAAGGATTGGAACAATAACTGAAATCAGAAATCGGTTATGTGTATTCATTGAAAGTGCTGATGTTTTCATCGTGTAACTTTGTGAATAAATTTTGTGTAACTTTGTGTAACTGCTATAAAACAAAATAGATAAAGATATCACAAGAGAACTTAAATCGATTTTATTTTACTACATAAACTAATGAAAATACGTTTGACTCTCTTTTTTTTACTAATTGCGTTTGGGTACACCAGTGCTGCCTCCACCGAGCAAACTGCAATTTACAATGCCTACACGAGCAGCAACATGACTTTGTGGAAAAAAACAATGGACTCCATGCACGATCAGGCTGCCAAAACGAATGAAAAAGAGCTGGAACTGCTCAACTACGAATACGGATACATTGGCTGGAGCATTGGGAACAAGAAAACCGCTGAAGCCCGAAAATACATAGATAGAGGGCAGCAGCGAATAGATAAACTGATGCAGAAAAATTACAAGGTAAGTATGCTGCATGCTTATAAATCAGCTTTTTATGGATTTGAAATAGGTCTGAATAAAGCAAAAGCACCGTTCTGGGGAAGGAAAAGCATAGACGAAGCCAAACGGGCAGTAGCCACCGATGCCAATAATCCTTTTGGATACATTCAGCTCGGTAACATCGAATTCTATATGCCGGCAGTTTTCGGCGGTTCCAAAAAGAAGGCGCTCGGGTACTACCTGAAAGCCGAAAAACTCATGACCGTAGGCGATGTAGAACACGACTGGAACTACCTGAGCACGCTTACACTCATAGCGGGTGCTTATGAAGAACTCGGCAACTACGAAAAAGCAGAAACGTATTACCTCAAAATATTAAGTATATCACCGCAGTTCACCTGGGTAAAAAATAATTTGTATCCTAAATTTCTTTCTAAAAAATCAAATAAATGAACAAAAAAGTAATTATTGTAGGTGCCGGTTTGGGCGGACTGGCGAGCGGCTTGCTCCTTTCCAAAAACGGATTTGAAGTAGAAATACTGGAAATGAATTCCCGTGCCGGAGGCAGGCTTAATCAGGTGCAGGCAGATGGATTCACGTTTGATTCCGGACCCAGTTTCTTCAGTATGTCCTATATTTTCAAAGAATTTATGGATAAATGCGGGGTGGAAATGCCGTTCAAATTTGTGGAACTCGATCCGTTGTATTCCGTCAATTTCAGAGGAAGCGACAAAACATTTCATCTGTACAAGGACATCAAAAAACTGGCCGCACAGTTTGAAGGAATTGAGCCCGACTTTGAACAAAAAATGGAGCGATACCTGAAAAAATCAGGTGCACTATTTCACGATACAGTTGATTTGGTGATTAAAAACAATTTTGAAAACAAACTTGATTACATTACTACCCTGATGCGTGTAAATCCGGTACATCTGCCGGTGCTATTCGAGTCGTTCTACGGCCATGTGAAAAAATACTTTCAGTCCAAAGAAGCCCGTCAGATTGTTTCGCTGGTAGCTTTCTTTCTCGGACGAACCCCGTTTGACACCATGGGAATCTACAGCCTGCTCTCCTACACCGAATTCCGGCACGACGGGTACTACAACGTGGAAGGCGGCATGTACAACATTGTGAAAGGGATAGTGAAAGAACTGGAAAAACAAAACGTGAAAATTCGGTACTCCACCGAAATAGTGGATGTACAGTCAGATGGAGACAAGGTGAAAAAGCTGACTGACAAAAATGGAAATACCTACGAAGCAAATACTTTTCTGATAAATGCCGATGCTGCATTATTCAGAAATCAAATACTGAAACGCCCGAAATTTTCAGACAAAAAACTGGCCAAGATGGAGTGGACTATGGGATACCTCACTTTTTACGTTGGGATAAAACGAAAATTGCCGCAGGTAAATCACCACAATTACTACCTGGGCGGCAACTACGAGTAGTACGCCAACAACGTGCTGAAAAACCCCGACACTCTCCAAAAGCCCTACTATTACGTGAATGTGGTTTCGAAACACAACGCCGAATGTGCCCCTGAGGGATGCGAAAGCTTGTTTTTTGTATGCC